>JARRQT010000053.1:55856-64611 GCA_037381445.1 Calditrichia bacterium | reverse complement strand
ATTCCGGTATATTGACCGGGATCAGTCACTTTATTCAACATTTTGACTTCTTCATCCGAATGAGTTGTCCTGAAATATTCCAGCCAACCTTCTGGAATGCAATCGATCAATACCAATCCGGCTACTTCTTTGGGAAATTGATAGGCATAATACCGGATTATTAATCCGCCTAAAGAATGACCAACCAGAATGTAGGGGGACCGGATATTTTCTTTTTGCCGCAGCAGCCTGAGTTCATCTACATAAAAGGGAAGGGTCCGCGGATTCGGACTTTTAGCGGATTTTCCGATGCCAGGCCGGTCATACGATAATACCCTGGTGAATTTGGAAATCGCCGTTTGCAGGGTGTCATAATCATCAAGACCCGATCCCAATCCGGCTTCAATGATTACCGCAGGCCGCCCCTGTCCGGTCTCGTTAATGTGTATCCCATAATCATTGAATATTGCCATTCTTTCCGGTTCTTTGTTCTGGCAGGATACAGAGCCTGAAAAGAGAAGAACAGATAGTAAAATAAATATTGCTTTCATGAATTGCTGCCGTTTCTGACAGGATTTACACTGCTGATAAATTTCTTATGAATATGCACTTATCATATTCCCGATAATATTAGTTGATGCATTTTAAATATTGCACATAATATATGAGTCAGCCAGTCACTCCCAGCGTCCTGATTTGACGCATTAACAAACTAGCTCTGATTTAAAGCAATGGTTATTGCTTTGGACTGCCCATTTTTATACTCAAATTTTACCTCAGCCGAGATTGTGCCAGGGGAACTTCCTGCTTGACATTCAACAGACAGAAGGTCCAATACCGAACTTAAATCCTGCAATGCTGCGGAAAGATCACTCTGAATTCTTTTTAGTGTGGATTCGCTCAATGGTTCAAATATATGCTCACCGAGATTATCCTTTACACAATTTTCCACCAGACTATCCACTTGCTTATGATCATAAGCATGGCGGCGTAAATCCTGAGGCTTAACACGGAAATTATTGGGTACATGCACATAATAAAAGATTACATCCTCTTCCTCTTTTATAAATTTCACCATCAATCCCTCATCACGCGATATATCATCATGAGCAATCGATTTTGACCTCTCATCTTCAGGCACAATTTCTATGCCTTCAATTGTATCCCCGTATTTAATACGTCGCAGTATCATGTCTGACTCAATTGTTTTTATTGAGGTCTAACGGACGAACCGGGCTGCGGCACTACTCCTGCAGGACCTGCTTATGTTGAAAACAAATTTCTTAAAACAGAACGTTGAGTTTCATTTATCCTGTACAACCGGCATTTAACGGACCTGAAAAACCGGGGGAAAAATGCGGTTATTAAATATTCTAAAATAGCCGTAAATAGTATAGCAAGAATGACTATTTTTATCAAGAAAAAACATTAAATTTGCAGGGGTCAGGCAGACTCCTCTTTCCCGCCGGCCGCACCCCGGAAAAAGCCGGCCGAGCGGCAGGCTCTGCAGGACGTCCTGCCCCCCTATTTCAGCAGAATCATCTTCCGGGTCAGGACATGCCCCGCCGTTTCCAGCCGGTACAGGTAGACCCCCGACGCCAGGCCGCCTGCTTCCCAGTCATAGGAATAGGAACCGGCGGAGAGCCTGCCGGAGACCAGCGTGGCGATTTCCTCCCCCAGTATATTGAATATTTTCAGTGAGACTTCACCGGCCGCGGCCAGATCGAACCTGATGGCAGTACGCGGATTAAACGGATTGGGGTAGTTCTGATACAGGACCATTGTCGCCGGAACCACCCTGCCGGCGGAAGGCCGGGCCATGCCGGTGAAGTGCGGGTCAATAATGTAGGGCGCCGCGGGAATGCTGCCGACCGGCACATTCTGGGCCAGCACCACGATGGTATCGGGATACGCGGCCTGCACCGTATAGGTATCGTTAGGAGAAGCGCCGGCCCCGGCGTTTACCCGCAGCCGGTATTCGCCGCCCGCTTTGCCGTAGGGTATCAGGATGAGGTCATCCGGCTGAAGATCCCCGGTTATATCACCCTCCGCATAAAGTGAATTGGAAACGGGATTCAGATCTTTCGTCATCACCAGGTTTTCCGGATCGGTCAGTTCCAGGTCGACGGGGCCTTCTCCCCTGATCACCAGATACGGGCTGGAGAGGGCGCTGTCCGGCAGGGCGGAGTGCACCTCTCCCTGCCCCAGGCTGTGTTCGTAGTGCAGGCTGTTTTCCGTGAAAGGGGTCTCCAGTTCGTTGTGAATCCACCAGTTAATCAGCGGGGGAAATATTTCAATCCCGCTGTAGCTCAATTGCGAAGGGAAGAGCGGGGATTCAATCACTTCCCCGGGCCGGAAATCGTATGTCGATAAGGCGACCTCCAGCAGAACATCCAGATCACCCAGGGTATCAATACTGAAATCCATAAAGGGTGCCTGCAGGCTCATGTGATAGCCGATTTCGGTTTTCACCAGGAAGGACAGGACAAAACTCTGCGGTATCAGGTCTTTCATGCCGGGGACAGCAGTCTGAGGCTCCGGCAGTTTCAGGCGGGCCATGCTTCTCAGTTGATAAGGGGTATATGTTTTAAAGTAAACCGCCTGTATACTGTCCGGCAGCAGCGGTATGGTGATAAAGGTGGTATCGGCCGAAACAAAGGGCTCCGGCAGGACAATGGCCCCGGATAGATCCATAATATAGTCGGAGGCCTCCCCCCGCAGATCCTGCAGCTTTTCATCATACCACAGGGTCATATCGCTGGTGCCCGCCGTCTTGCCGTCGAGCTTTATGCTGTAGGTGGCGGTTACCGTGTCTATGGCGCCGCCGCTCTGCCGGATGGGCTCTGCCAGCAAAATCCAGGGGCCGATTTCACAATCGAGATGGAGGAAACCGGTCAGCATCTTCTCAATGTCCGCCGGGAGATATCCCCCCAGCCGCGAGAGATCGAAACTGAATTCATCGCTGCCGCTTCCGTTCTCATAACGGTACCAGTTGTTTATATCGATTTCGCCGTTAATCTGATGATTATCCATCAGGTTTATTTTGTCCGGATAACAGACCAGCACCCACAGGTCGTTGTCGTCCAACAGGGAGGGATCGTTGGTTGGCATTTTCTGGGAACGCGCGGGATAGGTGAACATATCAGGCAGCAGGGCCGGGCCGTCATAAAAGTGAAAGTATTCGTTCAGTTTCTCCAAAAGCGGGCTGCGCGGCTCGCTGATATTCAGTTTCGCGGCATAGACATCGGTCGCGCCGGCCCCGAATGATTCGGTGGTGCCGGTTATCACATAACCGCCGTCGGCGGTCTGTTGTCCGGCCAGCCCGTATTCCTCCATGGTGCCGCCAGCCGTTCCCCATCCCAGAACCACGCCCGCCGTGTCTGTTTTTACCAGCCAGGCATCATAACGGTTGGGGCTGAAGGAATCGGTGGTTCCCCCCAGCAGATATTTGCCGTCCCGGGTGAGCCGGACAAAAGCGCCCAGATCCTCATAGCGGCCGCCGTAGGGCCGGGACCAGAGCCGGTTTCCCAGCGCGTCGGTCTTGATCAGGAAGGCATCACTGCCCCCGGCCCCGTAGCTCTCGGTGGTGCCGGCAATCAGGTAATGGCCATCGGGGGTCTGCTGCACCGAGTAGGCGTAATCGTCGGCCTCTTCTTCGTACACCTGCGACCACAGCATTCCACCCATGGGATTGGTTTTAATCAGGCACACATCATACGGTTCGGGGTAGTACTGGTGATAACTGCTGTACCCGGTCAGGATGTAGCCGCCGTCGATGGTCTGCTCCACCCAGGAGGCCTGGTCATCATAGTAGGTATTGGGATGGATGATATAGGGGCGATCCCACTGCAGGTTTCCGAAGGAGTCGGTTTTCAGGAGGGAAAAATCATTTTTAGCTATGATGTAGCCGTAATCGTGGGTAACCTGCAGGCACACCGCCAGTTCATCGCCGCTGCTCCCGTAGGTCCTGGTCCACAGGGTATCGCCGCGGGCATTGGTGCGCACCAGCCAGATGTCATCTCCGCCGGCACCATAGGAGGTGGTCAATCCGGCAAGGATATAGCCGCCCCGGGTCTGCCGCACCGCATTAGCGATCTCATCCCCCGGACCGCCATAGGTGCGGGTCCATTCCGTATTGCCCAGGGAATCGGTTTTGATGAGGTACATATCTGACGATCCTGCCCCGAAGGAGTAGGTGCCGCCGGCGATGACAAATCCGCCGTCGCTGGTCTGCCGGATGGATTTGCCGGTTTCCAGGCTGTATCCGCCCCAGAAATTTTGCCAGGGGGCAGGCTGGGCAATTAACCCGTTAATCGTAAAGAAAACCGTCATCATTATGAAATAAACATTGATTTTTATACTGCTCGGGTTCATGGCGACCTTCCGCTTTTGTTTTTAGTTTATTTCGTCATTTCGGGCGCGGCCGGGAAATCTTCTCTCCCTGATTTTTAATCTTTATTTTATCTCATGAGAACCATCTTCTTCGTTTCCGTAAATCCGGCAGCTTCCAGCCGGTAGAGGTACACACCGCTGGCCAGACCGGATGCATCGAACTTCACCGAATGAAGGCCCGCCGGCTGTTTTTCATTCACCAGGACCGCCACACGCTGCCCGGCGATGTTATAGACGGTCAGTTTTACCGGGCCGCCGGCCGCCAGCTCCCAACTGATAACCGTCTCCGGATTAAACGGATTGGGATAGTTCTGCCGCAGGACGAATCTTTCCGGTATTTGCGTGGGCGGTCCGGAGACAATTCCGGTGGCGGCAGGATCGATGACCGATATCAGGCAGTCATTGGTGTGTCCCAGGAAAATCCGGCTGCGCAGCGCATCAAAGGCAAAATACTCCCGATGGTCGATTCGGGTCTGGGAACCAAAATATTTAATCTCATCTAAAGTCAGAGAGGAGAGGACCGAATCACCGGATCCATCGATGACAAATAACTTCCTGAAATATTGAGGGTTGGGAAAGTCTCCAGCATACTCGACCGTATAACAGTACAACCGGTTATCCGCACTATTCCAGAACTGATCCACGATTTCAAAATCCCCTCCAAGACTGATGGTGTCCGCGACCTGATTGCTTTCCCCGTCAATAACGAAAATATCGGAAGCAATATTGGCGCAATATACTTTGTTTTCGGTTTCATTCCAGGCCAGTCTGCATGAGTTGATATTCGGCAGCAGGGAGGTGATCACGGTATCCATTAGCCCGTCAATGATGCTTAAGGTACTTCCGCAGACATAAACCTTATTATTGGTTTCTGTCCAGAGGAGGCTCTGCGGGTAAGCGCCCACCGCAATGGTGGCGGTCGCGCTGTTGGAAAAACCGTCGATCACCGTGGCTGTACCGCTGGAATAATTAGCCGTATAGATTTTATTATTGATGCCATTCCAGGCGAGTTTCCTCGGATTACTGCCGGTGGGGACGGTATTCAACAACGCGTGGGTGGACCCGTCAATAACGCTGACACTATTGCCGTATTCGTTGGCGGTATACATCTTGTTGCTGTTAGGATTCCACAACACGTCCACCGGATAGCTGCCCACTGCAACGGTGTCGGTAAGCTGATCCGTAACGCCATCCACCACCCGGACATCATTACTGCCGTAATCAGCACAAAAGACAGTGTTATTGGTGCGGTTCCAGGCCAACGCACTGGGGTAGATACCCAGGGTAAGCGTGGAAACCGGCCGGAGGCTGGCGCCGTCAATTATGGAGAGGCTCCCCTCAGAAGGACCGCCCCCAAGCTGGTTGATACTGTACAGTTTATCCGAGGCGGCATTCCAGGTTAATGCCCAGGGAATACCTCCCAGATTTACATCCCCGCTGACAGTATTGCTGCTGCCGTCGATGATCCTGACTTCACAGCCATACTGCTGGGGGAAATAGAGTTTATTATTCCGGCTGTTGAATACCAGATGCGGCTTCACCTTGGAATATGAATTGACAGAATAGGGGTAAATTCCCTTGGCCGGAACAGTGGTGATAACCGTATCGCTTACCCCGTCGATAATGGCAATATCATTGCTCCCGGAATTCAGGCAGTAAATTTTGTTCTCCACTGAATTCCAGCACAGCCCCACCGGTTCGTCCCCGGCCGGAATGGCGGCGAGCACATTATCCGTTACCCCGTCAATGACGCTGATATTATCACTGGCAAAGTTAGCGCAGTAGATTTTATCGCCGGTCTCATTCCACACCAGGGCCATCGGCTCATCGCCCACCACGGGCTGATTATTTGAACCGAGGATGATTATCTTATCCTGGGCGCGATCAGCAAAATATGCTTTTTGGTCAGTGGTATTCAATGCCACCGCAGTGAAATCCGAACCGCTTAACTGATGCTGCTGAGCCAACTGGTTTGTACTGCAATAAAACCAGCCCATATACTCCCCTCCGGCGCACAATAATGCATTGTCAAGAAGCGGGCTGCCTCCGTTTTCCTGGTATACAATGTCAAAGGGCTCGTCCGGAAAGGACATGACGGCAATGCCGGTATTGGCGGAGGCATCGATGACATCGATATCCCGACTGTGCTTATTGGCGCAGTAGACCCGGTTGTTGACAGGATTATAAGCCATACTGATGGGATTGATTCCCACCGGCAGGGAGGTGATCACCCTGTTGCTGGCGGCGTCAATAATCGTCACTCTGGCATCATCATAATGGGCGCAGAAGATCTTATTCTCACCCGGCACCCACAGCATGGATTTTACTTTGCCGGTAACCGGAATTCGGGCAATCTTCCGGTCGGTGGCGCCATCGATAGCAATAACCAGGTCCTCTCCGCCCACATAGATGCAGTTGTTGGCCTCGTTGTACACGCAGCAGTAGGCGCCATCCGGCATGCCGCCCAGGCTGTCCGGCAGCAGGATGTTCCTGATGACCTGCTGGGCCGGCAGTGTTGCACTGAATATCAGCAAAAAGATCAAAACAGGTATTGATTTCATGGTAAAATCTCCCCGGTTATGAATCCGTAAATAAAGCTGAGAAAATGCCATCTCTTTATTTTGGAAAATGATTTTGAATTGGCGTTTTTCCTTCCTTGCCCGGTCCCGGTAACTTCGGACAGCATCGCACAACGCATCCGGAGTCCGGCGAGGCAGACCGGCAGTAAGACTGACAAGCCGCCCGGCGGTACATCTCAGATTGCCAGGCTGCCGGCAACTGGTTACTTAAATGCCTGACCTGCAATTTCGGCCGGTGTCCTTCCGGGGAACCACCGGATACCCCTGACATCCCCGAAGACACGATCTTCACCACCCCCCTCGTCCTCCAACACCCGGCCCCGCAGGGCCTTTGTATGATGAAAATAAAACGTTCATAACGGAAAGTTAAAATCCATACATCCTGTAAAACCGGCATTCGGCGGACCAGTAAAAATCCAGGCATAAAGACGCGGTTATCAAATACTTTAAACTGACTGAAAACAGTATAGCAACAATGCATATTTATGTCAAGAAAAAACATCGTGTTTCCGGTTGGGCAAGATCGAAGATAAATAAAACTGCCCGGAAGCGGCCAGCCCTAGGAGGCAGCCTCCGGGCAATATCTTTTTAAATGGCCTCGCAACTTTGGGCCGGCAGTTTCAAATATGAACTACACCAGCTTCAGGGCCTGGTCCAGATCGGCAATCAGGTCGTCCGCGTGTTCAATACCCACCGCGATTCTCACCAGACCGGGCGTAATGTGGGCCTCTTTCATGGCTTCCTCGCTCATGCCGGCATGGGTCATGGAAGCGGGGTGCTGAATCAGGGTGTCGCAGTCGCCCAGGCTGACCGCCAGGGTGCACAGCCGGACGCTGTCCATCAGTTTTGTGCCCGCTTCATAACCTCCCTTCACTTCAAAGGCAATGACGCTGCCGCCGCCCTTCTGCTGGCGTCTGGCCAGTTCATGCTGGGAATGGGAGGGCAGGAACGGATAATACAGTCTCTCCACGGCGGGATGTTTTTCCAGCCACCCGGCGATCTTCAGGGAATTCGCATTGCTGCGTTCCACACGCAGCGCCAGCGTTTTCAGACCGCGCAGCAGCAGCCAGGCGTTGAAGGGCGCCATCGTCCAGCCGTAATGGGTCTCCATCTTGTGCGCCGCGGCGATAAAGTCCTTGTTTCCCACCACAACCCCGGCAACCACATCGCCGTGACCGCCGATGAACTTGGTGGCGGAGTGCAGCACAATGTCCGCACCCAGCTCCCGCGGTTTCTGCAGGAAGGGGGTCAGGAAGGTATTGTCCACGCACAGCAGTGCATTTCCCCGGTGGGCAATGGCTGCCACCGCTTCAATATCGATGAGTTTCAGGGTGGGATTGGCGGGCGTTTCGATCAGCACCAGTTTGGTATTGGCCTTCATGGCGTCCGCAACTTGCTGCGGCTGGGAAGCATCCACGCGGGTCACCTCAATGCCCATATTGCGGATTTCGCCTTCCACCAGGTAATGGGTCCCGCCGTAGACCGTATCGTCCACCACAATATGATCGCCCGCTTTGGCCGCCGCCAGAATCACATTGGACACCGCCGCCATTCCCGAGCCGGTGGTGATTCCCGCCTCATAGCCTTCCAGAAGGGCGATTTTTTTGGCCAGCGCGTCGGTATTGGGATTTCCCAGACGGCTGTATATATAACCTGATTCTTCTCCTTTGAAGCGACGCGCGCCCTGCTCCGAATTTTCAAAGATGAAGGTGGAGGTCTGATAAATGGGCATGGACAGCGAGCCGGTCAGGGGATCGGACTGATGCACGCCGTGAACAACGTCAGTTTCAATATGATATTTCATT
>JARRQT010000053.1:52855-55785 GCA_037381445.1 Calditrichia bacterium | reverse complement strand
GGATTTCCTGATGAATACAAAATTATGTTAATAAATTCTCAATGCGGATCAAATATACGGCAGGGCAGCGTAACATGTCCAGCAATTTGAAATTTTATCCGCAATCCCGGTTGATTATCCTGCGGCGGAGACCCAAAATAACAAGGAAAAAACAGGGTGTATCAATGCCGGCCGGGGACGATAGTTCGGAATTTATGACGGAGGTAAATCTTGAGGGAAACGCCGCTCTTTCAAAAAAATTCCGGAATGAGTTGATCATTCCGGAGGGTGCAGTTTGAGGCGGAAAAAAATTTGATTGCAACATTACCCCCCGCCCCGCCGGATTCCGCGGGCATGGGGCGAAAAGGACGAATCGATTATTCCCGGTTTAAAAGCCTAATGTCCGCCTGACTGTCCGCGGCGCTGCCGCTGCAGTTTTCGCAGCCCGATGGCCGATTCTTTCCCGTCGCAGATGCCGTCGCCATCCAGATCAATGAAACGGTCCTTCCGGGGCCCTTTCCCTTTCATCTTTCCGTTCTTCCCTTTCAGGGTGCCGTTCTCCACCCGGTCGTCAATGCCGTTGCCGTTGGCATCCACAAAATCTGTCAGCTTCTGCTGCTGCATGACTTTCGCTTTTACCATATTTTTCTGCTGCTGCTTTACTTCAGTCTGCTTTTTGTCCTTTTGGGCGGATGACGAATCGGCTGTCTGCGCAAAACCTGTCCCCCCCAAAAACAAGGCGGCAAATATGATAATAGAAAGGTATCTCATAGGTCTTCATCCTTTTTATTGCATTGGTTGCTTTTAATGATATTAAAAATATCCATAAGTCTCAAGCTGTTTTTATCTGCGGTTTCCTTCCGGAACCGGATCATTCTGAATCCGCCTCCCGCTTTTATGGCCCGCAGGCGGGCGGTGTCCATCCTAAAAATCGAACTGCAATCCCGAAGAAGCATAATGATTATTGTAATTGTACCAGTAACTGTTTGACTGGTTGTCGATCCTTTGATAATTGACCTGCCAGGTTTTGGATACGCCCCCCAGGAAATTCACCCCCCACTGTTTCTGCAGGGAAACCCACACCGACTGGCGGGTGTCCTGCCGCAGAACGGTATCATCATAGGATTCGGGATCGGAATATATTCCCTGGGACACATAATTTTTCTGCTGCCGGTAGAACGAGCTTTTCAGGGAAATCTGGTATGGAAAAAGCTGCGTCAGTTCCGCGCCAAAAGTCTGTCCCTCGTAGCCCATGGGATCGTCAAAAATCTGTGATTCTTCCGAATATCCGTACAGCAGGCCGACCACGCCGCGGTCCTGGTTTGTCAGATTAATGCGATTGTAATACTGCAATGCGATCCCCGTATATTTTGTAACGGACTGTGCCATCCGCAGCGACAGCAGGAATTGCGCAACCGAAGGTGATCCCGAATCGTCGGCGTAATATGTCGCATAGGCGCCGCTCTCCATGGCGCCTCCCATGCCACCGCCCCCGGTGCCCCCTCCCGGACCGCCCGGACCGTTTCCCAGCACATCGACAGTCCTGATTGATGCCGAGATGTCCGCAGCGGTATCGGTTACCGACGCCACAACCGGATTCTGATTCAGATACGTTTTATAATTTAACCCCAGCGCCCCGATAAAAGTGGTTTTTGTCTGAAACGAACGATTGAGCGACAGCGTGCCGTTTAACAGCACATTATTCAGATCCGAGAACTGCGGGAAATAATTGATGGTCGCGCCGGCTGCCAGCCTTCCCAGAAATTTCCCAAAACTGACCTGCTGAGTGACCCCGCCCCTCGCGTTGGAGTAGTCATATACATTGTATTCCTGCCGGTTGATACGGTTATCAATACTCAGGTTCCAGCTCGTTTTTTCGCCCCCGCCGATGAAAAACTGCTGCCAGTAGAAATTTCTCTCCGCATTTTGGTTGAAATTGGTCAGACTGCCGTAATACTGGGCCGATACTTTGCTCCAGTCCCTTTGAATCCCGAATGCTATCTGGGAGGTCTGGTCCGCTTCCGGTTCCGGCAGTCGAAACGGATTGGAGTTATACTCTCCGTCCAGCGAGAATGAGTAGTACCATTGTGAAAAAGCATTATTCAAACCGAACAATGAAACGATGAAAATGAATGACAAGATGTTCGCTTTAAAAGATATCCGTTTCATGAATTATGCTCCTGTTCTATAAATAGAAAGGACACCCTTCCCCGGAGGAAAGGGTGTCTGAGGAATTTTTCGCCTTTTATTTCCTGGGTCCGCGGTTTGCTTTTCCTTTCGGGCCGGTTCCGTCGCAGGTTCCGGTTCCCGCGCCGGGTCCGTAGCCAGTCCCGTCCTGAGGACGCACACCCTTATTTCCTGTTCCGTTTCCCGGGCCATAGCCGCCCTTGCGATTTCCTTTCTTTCCCAACTGCTGTCCCTTTCCCACACCAACATTATCGGCAATTCCGTCGCCGTCTGAATCAATAAATTGCTGCTGGCGTTTTCCATTGCCGGCTCCCTGGTAATCGGGGTCCTGACCGTTCGGAATGCCGTCGCCGTCCTGATCGGGAGCATTGTCGTTGTAGCCGTCGCCATTCTCGTCCACGAAATTGGACCCGTGAATGACTTTCTGCCGGACCTGAATCTGATTCTGGTTCTTCACCTGCGCCTGAGTCTTGCCCTGCACCTTGGTTTCGGATTTGGTCTTGGTTTTGGTTTGGGTTTCAGTTTCTTCCTGCGCCCATGCCATGGATGCGATGGAAAGTCCCAGAACAAGTGTGAGTGCGAATTGCGTTAAGCGTTTCATGATACAACCTCCTTTATTTGTGTTTTAGGTTCCTTTGAATCCTTATTCAAATTCGCTAAGAGAAGCTTCAATCATCGTGCCAAAAAATTAAAAAGCGAAACAACTCCCTGTTTGTATTGGAGATAAGCATCTGCGAGACGGAAAGGAGGCTCAGACAAACTCG
>JARRQT010000053.1:26530-52841 GCA_037381445.1 Calditrichia bacterium | reverse complement strand
ATTGGGAAACAGGAGATAGGAGTGTCAAATCCCGGTGAGAACAGCCGGTCACTCAATTTGATTTTTTGCCGGCAGGGAATAAAAAGGCGATGGATGCCGGGATACTTAGTTTATTTAAGTCCCAGCTTTTCCAGGCGCGACCTTAAATGCCTTTCCGTAATGCCCAGGGTGCGGGCCGCGGCGCTCTGATTCCCGGCGTTCAGTTCCAGCGCCTTCAATACCATCTCTTTCTCGAAGGTGTGCATCTTTTCCTCGTAATCCGCTTCCAGGTTATAGGGATCGAGAACAGATTTTTCCGGTATGGTTTTTAGCTGAACGGGCAGATCTTCGCTGGCGATGTAGTCACCGCGGCACAGCACCACCGCCCGTTCTATAATATTTTCCAGCTCCCGCACATTTCCCGGGAAATCATATTTCATTAACTGATCGAGCGCTTCCCGCGTCAGACCCTGCACGTCTTTTTCATTTTCCCCGGCATATTTTTCGATGAAGTAATCCGCCAGCAGTGGAATGTCTGTCTTTCGTTTGCGAAGAGGAGGCACCTGAATAGTCACAACGTTCAGCCGGTAGTAGAGATCGTCCCGGAAACCGCCGCTCTTCAGCATCTCCTCCAGATCCCGGTGGGTAGCGGCCAGGATCCTCACATTTACCTTGATCGGCTGCGTCCCCCCAATGCGCTGTATTTCCCCAAACTGTATGGCACGCAGCAGTTTCACCTGCACCGGCAGCGGAATATCCCCTACTTCGTCGATAAAAAGCGTTCCCTCATGGGCCTGTTCAAAGCGCCCGGTATGCTGTTGCGAAGCGCCGGTGAAGGAACCCTTCTCATGGCCGAACAGCTCGCTCTCTATCAAACTCTCCGACAGGGCGGCCACATTCACGATAACAAAAGGCTTTTCGCAGCGGGGACTGGCGTAATGAATGGCCCGCGCCACCAGCTCCTTCCCCGTGCCGCTCTCTCCCCGGATCAAAACGGACGCCTTGCTGGCGGCTACCCGTCCGGCAGTATTCAGGACTTCTTCCATTTCCCCGCTCTGCGAAATAATGGATTCGAATTTGAATTTCTCCTGCAGATTCTGCTTTAACAGCTTGTTTTCGGCGATCAGCAGCCGTTTCTCGCGCACCCGCTGAATCAGATTCTCAAGTTCGTCCAGGTCGATGGGCTTGGTCAGATAATCATAGGCCCCGGCTTTCATGACTTCCACGGCGTCCTCCACGCTGCCGTAGGCGGTGATGACCACCACATCCACTTCCGGATTCAGCTCCTTCATTTTGCGCAGGACGGCAAATCCGTTCCACTCCGGCATGCGGAAATCGGTGAGCACCAGATCGATGGTATTGTTCTGCGCCAGCTTGTGTCCTTCCGGCCCGCTATTCGCGGTATAAATCTGAAAGCCTCTGCGTTTCAGAAAGCTCTCCAGCGATTTGAGCTGCGCTTCTTCATCATCAATAATGAGGATCGACATCTGTTTCATATTCATGGAATGAACCTGCCAGTTTATTTCAAAAGATAATTTGTCATGCGCAAATAGCCATCATGCAACATTTATCAAAATCAATCATTACAGAACCTTTTCGGGTATCGTGATATTGAAGCTGGTTCCCTTGCCCGGAGAACTGTCCACGGAAATGATCCCCCCGTGCTGGTCCACAATTCTCTGCACAATACTCAGGCCGATCCCGGTCCCCTGCGCTTTGGTAGTAAAATATAGATTAAATATTTTTTTGAGAATCTCGGGAGGAATTCCCGGCCCGTTGTCCTGAAAACGGATTTCGAGCAGATGCTCCTGTATTTTACGGACCATGATCCTAACCTCCCCGCCCGCTTTCAGAACGTCCATTGAATTTTGCATCAGATTGACCAGTACCTGCTGCATTTTTTGCCGGTCCCAGGTGACCTCTCCTTCCCACAGCAGATCAATATTAAATCCGATCCCGTTCTGGTTCGTCAACGCACCGTATTGTTTTTTGAGGCCGGAGAAGAATTCCCGGATATCAAACTGCGCGGTTTTGAGCGGTTCGGGACGGGCAAAGCGCAGAAAATTTTCGATGGTCTTATTTATCCGTTTTACTTCCTGATAGACAATTCCCGACAACTGGTGGTATTCTTCGCTTTCGCTGACGGGCTCGAAATCCCGGTCAAGCTGCTGGACGATAGTGCCTATGGCATTGAGGGGATTGCGTATTTCGTGGGCCACCCCGCTGGCAAGCTGACCCAGCGCGGCCAGCCGCTCCCGGCGCTGGATTTGACCTTCCAGGCGCTTCTGCTCGGTCAAATCCCGGATGACAAAAATAGCGGAGATCTCTTCGTTAACATTCCGGTAAGGATTTTTGGATACCAGCAGAAATTTCTTCTCTCCTTTGATTGTGCACTCCATCTCCTGCATGGCGAAGGAGCTGTCCAGGAGTTTGGCACAGGCCTCATCCTCGAAAAGCGATCCTAATGTACTACCCAGCGCCTCTTCCGTTTTGAGGCCAAACAACTGCTCGGCGGCCTGATTGAATACCTGAATCCCCTGCTCCTCATTATGCACGATAATTCCATCGCTCACATTCTGAATAATATTGCGGGAATAGGTTTCCACTACCTGGTACTGGCGGTTCATGATGTCCAGGTTTTGCCGCACCATTAAAAAGGTAAAGAGCATGAATCCGACCACGAAAAGAATGATGCTGATAATGATGATCCGCCGGTAAATTCTTGAATTGATCGCATCCAGGGGCTGCAGCGAGAGGCCCAGACGGAACAGCCCGATGGAGCGGCCCTCATAATAGAAAGGCTCCGCCGCCTCAAAGACCTGTATGGAATCGAAGGCAGTGATACGGGTGCTGAACAGGGAATCGGTCAGCGCACTGTATAAAAAGCGGGAATCATTGATGCGCTCCAGTTCGCGGACATTTCCGGACGCCGCGATAATCCCGGAAGTATCCTGCAAAGCGGAATAGAGAATTCCGGGATTGGCGGCCATCCTCTGCAGAAGGCTCCCGAAACCGATTTCACGACGAAATTTCAGCAGCTGGTCGGCGTTCAGATTTACCACAATTGCGCTGCGGTTCCTGGCCGCGATGGCCACCGCGTAACGAAAACCGGACTGAAACCGCGCCACACTGAGCCCCAGAAACAAGGTGTCTGCTTTCCCGCTGAAAATAGGCTGCAGTATTTCAGCAGGATTTTTCTGCTCTTCCAGCCCGGTGTGGATTTCCGGCTGGCTGCTGTAAATTTTCTGCCCCTTCGAATTGAAAATGTTAATCCGGTAGAGATCATTCTCGCTGATATAATTTCGCAAAAACCGGTTGGTCATTTTTCCGCTTTCATATATCCTGCGGATATCATTGGCATTTGTGAGAAGCCGCTCATCGATCAGATTTTCCACAACCAGATTGGTGCGCAGGGTATTCCGGGATGCCATGAGCATGGTTTCGGAAAGCGTATGGGCCTGCTGCCGCATTAAATCGAGCAGTTCCTTTTTGCTCTGATGAAGCTCCACCAGGGCCGAAGCCACCATTAAAACTGCCATGCCCAGAAATATGAAAATCAGATGCCGTGCCTTCACAAACTGAAGCTGTTGGGCCAAATTCCTTTTCATGACCGTAAAATACATTTTAAAATAACCTTGCGCAAGCATCCTTGTATCATTTAGAACCGCCAACGGCCGCGGGCCGGGATTTTATTTTCCGGTTTTTTGAATACATTGCTAAAGAATTTGCATGATCGTATCGAAAATAGATACATGCTGATTCTGTCGGATGATGGATAATTTACGGGAATTGATTCAGGGACGAAAAAGAGAGTTTTAAATGAAGGGACAGTTTAATACCACACCACTCAATCTCACGAGTGAAGATCGCGAAATATTTAATGACTTTATTGCAGAAAGCAAAGAATCGATTGAAGAAATTGAACCCCTGCTCATTGAAATGGAAGACAATTTCTTCGAGCTCGATACCGTCGATACTGGATTAATCAACAAGATTTTCCGGGTTTTTCATTCCATAAAGGGAAGCGCCAGTTTCATCGGGCTGAATCTGACCAGTTCGGTGACTCACCAGGCCGAAACACTTCTTGACCTGATCCGAAAGGAAAAAATTTCACTGACCAAAGAACACGTTGATGTTTTTCTGGAGTTGTGCGATTTCTTCATAAATCTGCTCGATCACATCAAAGAGAATTTCAGCGAAGCCGGGTTTGAGGAAAAGGCGGAAGATTTTGTTGAGCAGCTCAAAGAACTCATCGCCCGGGATTCAGGAGAGTCGGCGAATGAAAAAAAGAAAAAACCAAAATCCAAAAAGAAAACGTCCGCTCCCAAAAGCACCGTACCTGAGAAGGAAGAAAATCCGGTCCAGTCCGCTGATCAATCCGAACTGGAGAACCTGATCACCCCCGAAATGATCAAGCAGTTTGTTCAGGATTCCCGTGAACTGCTGGAAGGTCTGGAGCAGGACCTGCTTTCGCTGGAAAAGGAGCCGGCAAATCCCGACCTGATCGAAAGCGCCTTCCGCGGATTGCACAGCCTAAAGGGTAACGCCGGTTTTTTTGGCTGCCTGGATATTTCACAGATTTGCCACCGTGCCGAATCATTCCTCGATGAGGTGCGAAACGGGCGCATACAGGCGGAATCGGAACAGTTTTCCATTCTGCTGCAAATCCTCGATTTCCTGTCCACAGCGGTCAATAATCTGAATAAGGGCGGCTCTCCCAAAATTGCCGGCAAGGCCGGGGTAATGGACCTTATGACGGACTTCCTGGTGATCGGTGATGCCGGGGAACAGGACGATGTATCTCTTGCCGAAACTGAAGCGGAAACTCCTGCGCAGGAAGAATCCATCGCAGATAATATTCCCCCGGAAACAGAACAGGGACCTCAAACGGTTCCGGATAAAATTATTAATAGGCCAACCGCCGCAGAGAGCCGCGCCAGGGAAACGGCAGCCCCCGGCAGCCTTTCCAGAAGCAACAGCGGCGGGTCAAAATCAAACGGCACCAACGAGGTCATTCGGGTGGATGTCTACAAACTGAATACCCTGATGGACCTGGTGGGCGAGATCGTCATTGCCGAGTCCATGGTATCGCAGCATCCCGACATCGTCGGGCGGGACATGCCGGATTTTGAGAAATCGGTGATGCATCTTCAGAAAAATATCCGTGAACTGCAGGAGCTTGCCACCTCCATGCGAATGATCCCCCTCAGCGGGCTTTTTCGCAAAATGATCCGCCTGGTGCGCGATCTGTCCAATAAGAGCAAAAAGAAAGTGGAGCTGGAAATTAAAGGCGGCGAAACGGAAGTCGATCGTTCTGTTATAGAGCACATTTCCGACCCGCTGGTCCACATTATCAGAAATTCCGTGGATCACGGCATTGAACCATCGGACAAAAGAAAAAATTCCGGAAAACCGGAAGTGGGAAAGATCACCCTGGAAGCGACCCAGGTCGGAGGGGAAATCTGGATCAGCATCCGCGACGACGGTCAAGGCCTCAACCGGGAACGGATTCTTGCCAAAGCTATCGAGCGGGGATTGATATCCGGAAATGGCGATGATTTGTCCGATCAGAATGTGTGGAACCTGATCTTTGCCCCCGGCTTCTCCACCGCTGAAAAGATTACCGACATTTCCGGCCGCGGCGTGGGCATGGATGTGGTGCAGAAGAACATCGAAAAAATCAGGGGCAAAATTGAGGTTAAAAGTGAAGATGGCCAGGGAACCACAATCCTGCTGCGCATTCCCCTTACGACCGCAATCATTGACGGCATGCTGGTGCGTGTTCACAATTCGCTCTACGCCATCCCCATGCTGGATATCAAGGAGTCATTGCAAGTATTTTCCAAAAGTCTGGTGCGGATGGTGGATGGCCAGGAGGTGGTTAAAATCCGGGAGAAGCTGTTCCCGGTGGTCCGGATTCACGAATTGCACGAGCTCCATTGCGAGAAGAAAGATCTTACGGAGGGTATTCTGATACTGGTGGAAAATGGCGGAAAATCCCTCTGCCTGTTTGCGGATGAACTCATCGAACAGAAACAGTTGGTGATTAAGCCGATGCCCGAATTCATCGGGGAGCTGGAAGGTGTATCCGGCTGCGCCATCCTGGGAAATGGGGATATCAGCTTAATTCTCGACATATCAAATTTAATCAAAATTGCAGAATCTTCGCAGGAACTGGAAGGAGCAAAATAATGGAAGATGAAAAAACCATGCTGGCGGCCGAACAGTCAGAGGATACGCAGGAGGGAAAATTTCTGTCATTCCCCATCGGGAAAGAAGAATACGCGATAGAAATCCGTTATGTAACGGAAATTATCGGAATTCAGAAAATCACCGATCTGCCGGACATGCCCGATTTCATTAAAGGCGTCATCAATCTTCGCGGCAAAGTCATCCCGGTTATCGACGTGCGGATGCGGTTTGGTCTGGAAAAACGGGAGTATGATGAGCGGACCTGCATTGTGGTTGTGAATATCAACGGCATTTCAGTGGGTTTGATTGTGGACTCCGTAAAAGAAGTGATCGATATTGCGGGCAGCCAGATAGATCCCCCGCCCTCCGTAAACAAAGGTTCGGAAAGCCGGTTCATTCAGGGGCTGGGAAAGGTTGGCGACGAGGTAAAGATTATTCTGGATGTTAATCAGCTTTTGTTCGAAGAAGAACTGGAGCAGATTGCCGGGACGGCGGAAGTAGCGGAAGTATAAACTTCCGGCAGTAGATTTCCGAAATTTTTCATGAAGCATCAAATAAAATAAAAAAAGGAAATGCAGAAAATCAGCCCGGATTCGGTGCGTCAGGGAGTGAAGTGACCGGATCTCAAAAAGGATTGGAATCTCTTTTCTAAAATTCATGGAGGAACCGATGAAAAAAATGCTCTTCTTATTTTGCCTGATATTTTTCGCTCAAAATGCAGTTCAGGCTGCCAATAGCCCGACGCCGCTCCAGATATTCTTTCTGGTAAAGAAAATTTTTCCC
Organism: Calditrichia bacterium; assembly: GCA_037381445.1. GTDB lineage: Bacteria > Calditrichota > Calditrichia > RBG-13-44-9 > RBG-13-44-9 > JARRQT01. The sequence continues at coordinate 45,887 of JARRQT010000053.1, read as the reverse complement.
GAGATTAAAGAGGTCTCTGTGCTGGTCACCAAAGACCTGCTGGAGACGGAAAAGACCAGGGTCACCCGGGCCGCTGCACAAACTCAGATGAAGGTGGTACTTTATCCCGTCGAAAACGCGACCGATATCGGGACGAGCTTCAAGGAAATCAACGACAAGAGCTTCGTTGTTATCTATGATACAGATATCCTTTCCCAGAAATCCAACAAATTATACATACTTTCCAAGTGCAAAGAGAAAAGAATTCCCCTCATCACCACCTCCCCCGAATATACTGAATCCGGCGCGCTTATCGGAATTCTGGCAGAGGGAAATGATAAAACCGATGTAGTTGTGAACCTTAAACACAGCGACTCATTTCAGTCAAAATTTACCAGCGACTTTATCCGACAGGCCGGCATCTCGCGGGTCATACAGTAAAGATAAATCCGAGCGGATCATTTTTTCGATCATTTGTAAGAATACGCTCACTAAATATAGCTGCAAAAAACAGAGAAAATAGTCAATCATATTTCCTCAGATTAAAGTGTGAAAGGAATTGCTGATGAATTTCAACCGGATGAACCTGAAATCAAAAATGCTCTTTACTTTTATTTCAACCGTCATTGTGCTGATGATCGGAACCATGCTGGTTTCCAATCGCATGACCAAAAAAGCACTGACCCGAAATCTGGAATCATCACTGACCGTAATGAGTAATATTGCAGCCCGTGCCATCACTCCCGGACTGGAATTTTCTGACAACGATGCCATCAGGAGCGCCATCAATGAATTCACCCAGCAGGACCTGTTTTCCTATATCAGCATAAAGAATGCATCCGGTAAGGAGGTTCTGCACTACCGGAAAAACGGTATGAAGGATATTCGAATCAGCAATACGAACGATTTTTCAAAATATAAAAATGAAATGTTCCAGCAACTGCCGGTAACATCCTCCGGAAATCAAATCGGTCTGCTGACCCTGGGAATCTCGCTGGAGGAAAGAAACAACCACCTGAGTAATGCCTTCTGGACCATGATAATAGCCGTTCTGATCATGACCGCATTTTTCACCTTCATCACCATATTCATCGCCAGAAACATTTCTGATCCCATCGGGAAACTGACCAAAATTGCCTGGAAAATGAGTGCAGGGGATTTGCGGCAGAAAATAGATATCCAGCGGGGAGACGAGATCGGAAAACTGGCGGACTCATTCAGAAAAATGGTCGCGACCCTGGAGGAAAAAGCCATGGTGGCGGGCAAAATTGCGGAAGGTAACCTGGATGTCAAAGTGGAAAAAGCTTCGGAAGCAGATGTGCTGGGTGAATCCATGATGTCCATGAAGCAGAATCTGACGGAAGTGATGAACGGCATCATGGAGATGAATGAGCTGCAAAAATCCGGCGATATGGATGCCAAGATTCCCGCAGAAAAATTGAAAGGCATTTATCGTAAGGTGGCCGAAGGGGTCAATGAATCGGTAAAAATTCACGTGGACAATACACTTTCAATCCTGGAAGTGCTGAGCGCCTACGCCAAGGGAGATTTTGCCAAAGACCTGAGATTGCTTCCCGGCAAACAGGTTGTCATCAATGAAAATATGAACGAATTAAAGGACAATCTGCAGAATCTGGTGGACGAAATGCTGGGACTGACCCAGGCCGCCGCAGAAGGGGATCTTTCCAGCCGGGGGGACGCGGATAAATTTAACGGGGCGTACCGCCAGATTATGGCCGGGGTCAATAATACGTTGGATGCTATTGTGAAGCCGGTGAATGAGGTACTGGAAGTACTGGATGAAATGGCGAATGGAATTCTCACCCGGAAGATGCAGGGAGAGTATAAAGGCGATTATGCCCAGATGAAAAATTCGTTGAACAGCACAATTGATGCGCTGAACGATATCCTGGCCCAGGTGAATTTGTCTGTGGACCAGGTGACGGACGGGGTGCGTCAGGTATCCGATGCCAGCCAGGCCGTATCGCAGGGCGCTACCGAACAGGCCAGTTCGCTGGAGGAAATCACCTCTTCCATGGCGGAAATCGGCTCCCAGTCCCGCCAGAACGCCGAGAATGCCGCACAGGCCAACCAGCTTTCCACGACGGCCCGCAATTCTGCAGAAACCGGCAATAACCAGATGAAACAGATGCTTCAGGCCATGGAGGGAATCAATGAATCCTCCGGCCAGATTTCCAAGATCATCAAGGTCATTGATGAGATCGCCTTCCAGACCAACCTGCTGGCCCTGAATGCCGCGGTGGAAGCGGCCCGCGCCGGGATCCACGGAAAGGGATTTGCGGTGGTGGCAGAAGAAGTCAGGAACCTGGCGCAGCGCAGCGCCAAAGCGGCCCGGGAAACCACCGAGCTGATTGAAGGTTCCCTGGACCGGGTGGAAAACGGCACCAAAATCGCCAACCAAACCGCTCACGCACTGGATGAGATCATTCAGGTGGTGACCAAAGTAACGGATCTGGTGGGCGAGATTGCCAATGCTTCCAAGGAGCAGGTACAGGGACTGGATCAGGTAAATCATGCGCTGGTGCAGGTGGACCAGGTCACCCAGTCCAATGCCGCCAGCGCCGAGGAAAGCGCCTCGGCGGCGGAAGAACTGTCCGGCCAGTCCCATCGTCTGAAATCAATGCTCGGCAAATTCCAGCTTGCCAAAAAATTGCTTATGGACATGCATAGAAACCAGTCTCCTTTTCAACCTGCGCAGGTTTCCCGTAAATCATCTGCACCGGAAGCAAAAAAGAATGGCCGAAATGGGGGAAATGGCAAAAAGAGGAACTCCGACAGAATAACGCCCAATCAGATTATTGCACTTGACGACGACGACTTCGGTGAATTTTGAGATTAATTTCCGGAACCGGAACAGCAGCTTGCCGCTGCAGCCGGTTTCTTATCATAAAATAAATGAAGAGGCTGCACCATGTCAATTTCACGCAAGATCGGCATGATCGTCGCTGGCTCCCTGGTAGTTGTTCTGGGTTTATCTCTTCTCCTCCTTCTCAACCGAAGCACAAAGCGAATTGTATTGGATGCCGAAGAAAACGTCCGCGAATTGAAAAACATTCTTGTGAATTCAACCGTTTTTTCCATGGGGGAAGGTATCACAAGCATCGATCCATTCATTAAAATGCTGAAAGAAAATCCGAAGATTCGCGAAATCCGGCTGATTCCTGCCAACAGCATCCGGGAAAACAGCCAAAATCAGATGGATGCGGATGAATCCGAAGTTTTTCAATCCGCTGAGCCCCACTTTTTTTCCGAGGATTACCTGAACGAGCCGGTAATCAGAACCGTTGATCCCATTATTGCAAATGAAAGCTGTCTGCAATGTCATGAGGGAAATACAGGAGATCCGCTGGCGGTTTTAAGCATCCGCTATTCCACAAAAGAAATTCAGGCATCCATTCATTCCCAGCAATGGCTAGCCTTCATTCTGGGCCTTTTCACAATTCTGCTGGCCTCCGGATTTATTATTTTTCTGGTCGACCGCCAGATCATCCGGGAAGTCAAAAAATTGATCCATTACATCAGGAATATTTCCACAGGCAGCATTTCAAATGAAATTCGCACAACCCGGAAAGATGAACTGGGTGAAGCATTTAAGGCAATGCAGATATTGCAGGATAACATTGCCCACAAAACCGATGTTGCAGATAATCTGGCAAATGGTAATCTGGAGGTTGAGATTCAGATTCTATCGGAAGAAGATGTGCTGGGGAAGGCAATGCTTTCCGTAAAAAGCAGCCTTGAAGATATGCAGAACGATTTGATTTCCACCATAGAAGCCCAGAAAAAGGGCCGGCTGGACACCCGCTGTCATCCGGAAAAATTCAAGGGATCATATGCCCTGCTGCTGGAAGGAATAAATACCGCGCTGGAGGCGATTATCAATCCCCTGCAGGAGGTCATTTCGATCCTGTCTGAATATGCCCGCGGGAACCTTGATATTAAAGTCCGGGATTTCCCCGGCCAGCAAATCGTTATCAGTCAGAGCATGAATACCATCCGGGATAACCTGAAAGCCCTGGTTGACGAGGGGCTCTCCCTCTCTTCGGCCGCCAGAGAAGGTAAACTCGAGACCCGGGGAGATGTCAAAAAATTCGAAGGCGAGTACCGGAAGATTATTGAAGGGATTAACAGTATTCTTGAGAATATGCTGGCCCCTATCGGTGAAACCATCCAATGTCTGGAATCGGTTTCCTCCGGCAGTCTGACCAAAGATGTCACCGGAGATTATCTGGGCGACCATGCCAGAATCAAAAATGCACTGAACGATACCATCGCTTCCCTCAATGATTTTCTGAGTCAGGTTTCAAATGCCGTTGAACAACTTTCCACGGTTTCTCTGCAGGTATCGGATGCCAGTCAGTCGGTTTCACAGGGCGCCACCGAACAGGCCGGTTCCCTGGAGGAAATCACCTCCTCCATGGCGGAAATCGGTTCCCAGTCCCGCCGGAATGCCGAGAATGCGGCACAGGCCAACCAGCTTTCCACAACGGCGCGCAATTCCGCTGAAACCGGCAACGGCCAGATGAAACAGATGCTTCAGGCCATGGAAGGAATCAATGAGTCTTCCGGCCAGATTTCAAAGATCATCAAGGTCATCGATGAGATCGCCTTCCAGACCAACCTGCTGGCCCTGAATGCCGCGGTGGAAGCGGCCCGCGCCGGCGTGCACGGCAAAGGTTTCGCGGTGGTGGCCGAGGAGGTCAGGAACCTGGCCCAGCGCAGCGCCAAAGCGGCCCGGGAAACCACCGAGCTGATTGAAGGCTCCCTGGATCGGGTGGAAAACGGCACGAAAATCGCCAACCAGACCGCCCACGCCCTGGATGAGATCATTCAGGTGGTGACCAAAGTAACGGATCTGGTGGGCGAGATTGCCAATGCTTCCAAAGAACAGGTACAGGGACTGGAGCAGGTAAATCAGGCACTGGTGCAGGTGGACCAGGTCACCCAGTCCAATGCCGCCAGCGCCGAAGAAAGCGCTTCCGCGGCGGAAGAACTGTCAGGGCAGGTCGTGCAGCTCAAAGGGCTGCTGGAAAAATACCAACTGAAAGAGAACAGCGGCTTTTGCCGTGACGCTGCGGTTTTTTCCGAGACAGAATATGCGGAAGATTTTTCAAAATAGATGGAAAGGCAGAAATATCCGGGCCAAAAGGGCGCAGTTCAGCTTCAGCTCCCTTTTCCCAAAATGGTCTTTAAAATATTTGCTCCGCCGCAAATTTTAATCAGTTTCATTATTTTCATAAATTTTTTGAGGTTACACCCGATAATATTTAAACGGAACTGTGAAAATGGATAAAACGGGGAGTAAATCGTTGTAATGACGGAGTTTGTTTCTATATCTGACACGGAATACAGGCAGATCAGTCAGCTTGTTTACGATAAATTCGGAATAAACCTGGGCGAGAAAAAGCGGTCACTGGTACTGGGCCGGCTGCATAAAATTGTCCGGCAAAACGGGTTCGAAAATTTTGGCGAATATTACGAGCATGTTCTGACGGACCAGAGCGGTTCCGCCTTGCGGACCCTGATAGACCGCATTTCCACCAATCACACTTTCTTCTACCGCGAAAAATCCCATTTTGAATATTTCAGTGAAACGGTTCTCCCGGCGTTGGCAAATCTGAAAGACAGCAATTCAAGGAAAGCCATACGGATCTGGTCAGCGGGATGCTCCAGCGGCGAAGAGCCCTATACCCTGGCCATGCTGATTTCGGAATACCTGGGACAGGATTTGAGGAACTGGAATGCTGGCGTACTGGCCACGGATATATCGTCAAACGTACTCGAGAAAGCCGGGCAGGGTATTTACAGCGACGAGAATGTATCACGCCTCCCCTCTTCCCTGAAATTGAAATATTTCAAAAAATTGCCGGATGGAAGCTGGCAGGTTGTTCCCAAAATCAGGGAGATGGTGCTTTTCCGCCGCCTCAATCTGATGCGCAATGAATTTCCCTTCAGAAACCGCTTCCACACAATTTTTTGCAGAAATGTGATGATTTATTTCGATCAGGTCACCCGGGACGCACTGGTTCACAGATTTCACCGCTATCTTGAAAATGACGGATATCTGTTTATCGGCCATTCCGAAAGTCTGGGGCGGCAGAACAACTATTTCAATTATTTGCAGCCTGCAACCTATAAAAAGAAGGGTGACCGGCAACAATGATTCGCACGCTGATAGTTGATGATTCCGCCCTGGTAAGATCCATTCTGTCGCGCGGATTATCCATGGATCCCGAGATCGAGGTGGTCGGCACTGCAGGTGATCCGTATAAAGCCAGGGACCAGATTGTCCGGTTAAAGCCCGATGTGCTCACCCTGGATGTGGAAATGCCCCGCATGGACGGGCTGGAATTTCTGCGGAAACTGATGCCCCAGTATCCCATTCCTGTCATCATGGTAAGCGCGCTGACGAATAAGGGTTCGCAGATCACGCTGGATGCCCTTTCAGCCGGCGCCATCGATTTTGTGCTCAAACCGGGACAGGATATTTCGCGGGGCCTGAATGCCATGATGGATGAACTTCGCGAAAAAGTGAAAATGGCGGCAAGTGTGGATGTGAGCCACTGGAAAACCGTCCGGAAGACAAATCCGGCAGCTATCGAACCGATCAGTATCGACGCCCTGGCCAAAACGACTGACAAAGTGATTGCCATCGGTGCATCCACCGGCGGAACGGAAGCCATTCGCAAAATCATTACCGCATTTCCGGCAAACACGCCGGGTGTGGTTATCGTCCAGCACATGCCTGCCGGATTCACAAAGATGTTTGCCCAGCGGCTGAATGAATTAAGCCTGATGGAAGTCAAAGAAGCCGAATCGGGAGACCGCGTCATGACCGGCCGGGTGCTGGTGGCGCCGGGGAATTTCCACATGCGCCTGATGCGGTCGGGCGGAATTTATAAGGTATCGTGCGAGTCCGGAGAATTGGTTTGCGGGCACAGACCCTCCGTGGATGTTCTGTTCCGCTCGGTGGCCCGTTATGCAGGTTCCAATGCGATCGGGATTATGCTTACCGGGATGGGAAAAGACGGCGCCGATGCCATGTTTGACATGCGGAACGCTGGCGCCCGGACTGTCGCACAGAATGAAGCAACATCAGTAGTCTTTGGAATGCCCAAAGAGGCCTATTTGCGCGGAGGAGCGGAACGGTTGGAACCGCTTGAAAAAATACCATTTATCGTTCAAGAATATCTGAGGGCTCTGCAATAATGTCAACAATAATGGTTGGAATAGGAGAAGTAGGCATTTCCGGCAATCCCGGAGATATCGTAAAAACCATGGCCCTGGGATCATGTGTGGCGATCGTTTTCCTGGCGCCGAAGGCGCGGGCGGTGGGGCTTGCTCATGTGGCGCTCCCGGATTCCTCGATTGGCGGGGAGAGGGCCAAAAGTCTTCCGGGCTATTTTGCGGACATCGCAATTCCGCATCTGGTAGGCGAATTCCGAAAGTTGGGGGCCGTGCAAAGTCGCGATCTGATCATCAAACTCGCTGGCGGCGCCAGCATTATGGATCCCAACGGAGTCTTCAACATCGGAAAACGCAATGTCCTGGCAATCCGGAAAATCCTCTGGAAACACCGCTTGGGCGCCATTGTGGAAGATGTGGGGGACAATTTCAGCCGAACCGTCTGGATTGAAGTCGGTTCCGGGAAAGTATTCGTTTCATCACCCAGAAAGGGGGTATGGGAAATATGAACGATATTTTATCACAAATTACCAGCCGCGTCGAAGAAATGCCGCGGGTTTCGGAAACTCCCTATCGCTTACTGAAAGTGCTCGCTCAAAAGGATTATTCGATTGATGAAGTAATTCAGATTGTGGAGGCGGATGTTTCTCTGACGGCGCAATGTCTGAAAATGGTAAACTCAGCGGCTTATGCGCTGCTGCGGCAGGTCAATTCCATTAAACAGGCGGTGGTGCTCCTGGGAAGTCAGACACTGGTCCGGATCGCGCTGGCCCATGCCTTTAAAAGCATATTTATGACATCCATGAAGGGATACAGCGCAAATCCCCATGATTTCTGGGAACATTCGGTGCGAACGGCAATTATGGCCCGCGTCATTTCGCAAAAAACCAAATTGCAAATTCCGCCCGATTTTGCCTACACGGCCGGCCTTCTGCATGATATCGGGAAGGCAATCATTTCCGAATTTTTCGATAAATATTACTCCGAGCTGGTCGAAGAAATGGACCGGAAAGAGTCAGGCGATTTCCTGGAAATTGAGCATTCCATCCTGGGAACGGATCATACCCTAGTGGGAGAAGCGATGGCCCGCAAATGGGGTCTTTCCGATGATCTGCAGGCTGTGATCCGCTATCATCATCATCTCAGCGAATGTCCCAAAGAGTATTCCGCACTCACCGGCCTCGTTCATGTGGCGGATATCCTGACCATGATGAGCGGCTCCGGGACCGGCGTTGATACCCTGGCCTATAGTCTTGATAAATCATTCGCCGAAAATATCAGCCTCGACAGAAAGATGATTTCGGAATTGGTATTTGAAGCCGATATGGAATATTTGAAGATCAAGAACAGACTAAATATTTTTGTTGGAGACTAATATGCTGAACAGGATTTTAATTGCAGATGATTCCGCAATCGCCCGCTCCATTATCAAAAGAGTCCTTGAAATTAATGGTTTGGTGGATATTGAAATCTTCGAGGCAGAAAATGGGAAAATTGCCCTGGATCTGCTAAAGAAGAATCCATGCGATCTGGTATTCACAGATTTGAATATGCCGGATATGAGCGGAGAAGAACTTTTGAAAAGAATCAAAAGCTCTCCCAGGCTCACCGATATTCCGGTAATCGTTATTTCCAGCCTGACCAATCCGGCCAAAGAGAAGAAACTCATTAAGGAGAATGCGCTTGCCGTTTTTACCAAGCCTGTTTCTCTGCCGGAAATTTCCCGGTTTCTGAAGAGTTACCAGAATATGAATACAGGAGACAGTAATGGATTATGACATTCAGGAAATGAAAATCCCCCTGCAGGAGGCGGTAACAGAAGTCTTCGAAGGAATGGCTTTCGCGGAAGTGGAAAAATGCGAAGAAATCGACAAGCTGCCGGACCTGACATCAAATGATTATTATGCGACGCTGAGCATCACTCAACCTTTTTCCGCCGGATTGAATCTGGTGGTCGATCAGAATTTTCTGGAAGAGATCCTGCAAACCACAATTGATGCGAACTCCCCCTCGGATTTTGAGAAAATGGCGAAGGACCTCATTTCCGAATCAGCCAACACCATTGCCGGCTGTTTTCTAAATAAATATCTGCCTCCCGAACAGGAGTTTGAAATCGGCATACCGGCCTCCGGGAAAATGTCCGAAAAACCTGTTCTCACCACAGGCGGGAAAAAAGAGGTGATTTTTTCATTTACCGTCGAGTTCAAAACAATTTACTGTATTTTATCGGGTCAAAAAGCGGGAAATTAAACATATTTTTGAAATAAAAACGGGTCAGATAGCGGGAACACAGAAAAACCCGGAACACCAAAAGGAAAGAACACAGAATTCGTTTGAGGAATATTATGACAGAAAAACCAACTGAGAATGCGGTACTGGAAAAGCTGCAGGGACTAAAAGATTTGTTCAAATTCGGCGGAGAAATTCTGCCGTTTGTCGAAGAGCTGTTCATCTTTCTGAACGATGTCTTGCCGCTTATGGAGAGAGTGACCAATTCTCTGCAGGAAACCACCACGAATATGCCAAAAGCCCAGGCGCGTATCGCGGAAGCCAGCGAAACCGCCGAAGCAGCAACACAGAAGATTATGGACAAACTGGATATTATTAATCAGAATTTAACGGAACTATCCGCTAAAATTCAGAATAAAAGCGACGATCGGGAAATGCAGGATCTGGTATCAAGTGTGCAGGCTGACGCATTCGAGATTGTTTACTCTCTCCAGTTCCAGGATATCACCGCGCAGCAGCTGGGACATGCCCAGCAGATTCTTCATGCCATTTTTGAAAGATTCAACAGGCTGTTCAGCGCAATTAACTCATTGAACATCGATGAAAACCTGAAACATATGCTGTTCGGAAATCTCAGGCGAACAAACGATTTTTCAGATGACCGCAACATTGAAAAGGTGAGCGAAGATCTGATCCGGAACGAAGGGATCTCCCAGGATGACATCGATAAACTGTTTCAAAATGGGTAAAAGACTGCTTCCGGAAATTTTATCCCTATGATGCCTTGAAATTCAGAATATTTGCCGCCGGCACGCCCGTGCGGGCGGTAATCCAATTCAACAAATTCGCATCTCTCCCGCTTGCCAAATCCTTTCGATTCCCTCCTGCAGCTCAACAAACATGCCCGAAATTAGTGTTTGAACCTTTTTGATTCCCTAAAGGAAGTAATTCAGCAGCAGCAAATTTTTCGATGAGGATATTTTCAGTCTTTCGGAGGCGTTTTCCAGCGGCGGTGCATCCAGAAATATTGTTCGGGATTTTTCCGAATTGCCGCTTCCAGCATCCGGGTGTGCCGCGCAGTCAATTCTACGACTGCCGAATGAAGATTCTCCGGCAAGCCGGAAGCTGAAATCGTTTGAAATTCCAGTCTGAAATAATTGGATGCAGTTCGGGTGCAGATGCCCAAAATCACAGGCGCCCCTGTCTTCAGCGCCATGAGGGCAGCACCCACATGGGTAGAAGACATCCTGCCGAAAAAGGGGACAAAAACGCCCCGGTCGCCGGCATCCTGATCGCCAAGCAGCGCAACAGCTTTTCCTTCGTGCAGGGCTTTAATGGATTCTTTAACTGCCCCGCGGGGATAGATGATTTCCATTCCCCATTTTTCCCGCAACGCTTTCATTCTTTCATTAACCAGCACATTCTTCTGACGCTGCTGAATTACGGCAGACCGGACATCCAGCAGGTGGAGGTAACCAATGGCAACTTCCCAGTTGCCGAAATGGCCGGAAACAATCACCACACCCTTTTCCTGCCTTTGTGCATCCGTGAAGTCATCGATTTCCAAAATTTCCATTTTAGAGCGAAGCTGATCGGCGCTCCATTTCCCCATCTTCATGAATTCAAGCATGACCATGGCAAAATGAAGATAGGAACGGTAGGCGGTCCGCTCCCGCCACGCTTCCGTGCTCTCCGGCAAACCCCGGCAGTGTCCGGTCCGGTAATGCGTAGATTAATTTTTCTATTCCCCTGTATCCCCAAAATTCCAATCGATGCTGCAAAGTAATATCCTTCATCCGGAAAAAATACCATTCCTTACCAAAAGTTAGTTAGTGATTTAAAATTTTTTAGCTGGCGCAATCAACCTTTAATCACACCCACCGGGTGCAGACGGGCGACCTTACGGCTGATCCCGGCCAGGTGCATTACCTCCACCACATCGGCCACATCCTTATAGGCATACGGCATCTCCTCCGCGATGGTCTTCATTCCCCGCGCCTGAATATAAACGCCCCGTTTCTTTAGATCGCCGATCAGATCCTTCCCTTTTCCCATCTTCAGCGCCTGATGCCGGCTCTGCAGGCGGCCCGCCCCATGACAGGTGCTCCCGAAGGTTTCTTCCATGGCTTTGTGGGTACCGACCGCCACAAAAGAGTAGCGTCCCATATCACCGGGCACCAGCACTGGCTGACCCACGCCGCGATACTTGCCGGGTATCTTCTCGCTGTGCGGCGGAAAGGCCCGCGTCGCGCCTTTGCGATGCACACATACCTTCTTTTTTTGACCGTTGACATCATGCTCTTCAATTTTAGCGATGTTGTGGCAGACGTCATACACCAGCTGAAAACCCAGATCGGCGGGAGACAGGTTGAAGGTTTCCATGAATGTTTTTTGGGCCAGTCCCATAATGGTCTGACGGTTGTTCCACGCATAATTGGCAGCGGCAGCCATGGCGCCCAAATAATCCTTTCCTTCCTGCGATTGGATCGGCGCACAGGCCAGTTGCCGGTCAGGAAGGGAAAATCCGTAGCGGGGAATCGCCTTCACCAGAATTTTCAGGTAATCATCACAGACCTGATACCCCAGTCCGCGCGAGCCGGTATGAATCACCACCACCACCTGTCCCTTAAACAAACCAAAGGCCTCTGCGACTTGTTCATCATAAATCGTATCGATGACGTCAACTTCCAGAAAATGGTTGCCCGACCCCAGCGTGCCTGCCTGGTCCTGTCCCCTCTCGATAGCCCGCTTGCTGACCGCCTCCGGATCCGCCTGCTGCAGACAACCGTTCTCTTCGGTGGATTCCAGATCTTCCTCTTCGCCGAATCCATTTTCCACAGCCCAACCCGCACCTTTCCGCAGGACATTTTTTATCTCCTTTGGCGATAGTTTACGGATTGCGCCCGAGGAGCCCACTCCGGTGGGAATGCTTTTGAAGAGGTTCTCCACCAGTTTCTGAATCCGTTTTTCAACCACAGCATGTTCCAGATTGGTTCTCACCAGCCGGACGCCGCAGTTGATATCGTACCCGACTCCGCCGGGCGAAATTACCCCCTCGTTCAGATCGGTGGCCGCTACCCCGCCGATGGGAAAACCATATCCCCAGTGAATATCGGGCATCGCGAGGCTGTATTTCTGTATCCCCGGCAGGTGTGCCACATTGATGACCTGCTTTATGCTCTCATCTTCCTGTATGAACTTTTCCAGCATCTTGCGGGAAATGTAAACGCGCCCGGGAACTTTCATTCCTCCCTGAGCAGGAATCTCCCACAGATAATCGCTCAAAGGATTAATTTCAAAACCGCCGATTTTCATGCTGTCACCTTCATTTCACTGAAAGTTTTCTTCCCCAAAGCCATCGGGCATCCTTCAAATGTCGAACACCAGGAGGGTGGTCAATTCATCCCCCTTTCGCCCGATGCTCAGTTGATGAAAAGTCACCGCCTTAATCTCCACCTGTATTTCATGTTTTCCCTCCCGTATCGGTTCCCCGATCAGTCTGCCTTGGACGTGCCACTTTTGACCCTCTTCCATCACACGAAAATCATCGAGTCTTCCGCAGATCCAGCGCCGGACCGTCAGGTAATAATTCAATTCCTCCAGAAAACTGACCAGCAGTTCCTCCGGGCTGTCGGCATGGAGTGTGATCCGCATGTCCTCAGAAGTTTCCACATGGCAGTCATCAATCACGATTTTTTTCCAGGCAGCATGGGCAGCCTGAAAAAGATCGTTCATATCTTTTCCGCTGAGCCGCACCGCAATATCCGCCGTGTGATCTATGAATCGAAATTCGCCCATGCACTCCCCTCTTTGCCGGCCTTTGAATTTAATCAGATTAGCCTCTTCAGCAAAGATTTAAATGTCTTTAAAAGCCGGTTATTTTCGAACAATATTTTTAAATAGGCAGGAACCAACTGCATGAGTCGACATACAACCAGTTGATTTAAAAGAGGCTATGATTTGAGGCAGGATTTTACGCATTCATCCAAAAAGATGAATGAAAGCGTAATTTATATCTTAAATATTATTTTATTTGATTTTCCGGCACTTCAAATTTAAATTCCGAGCCTGTTTTAAACATGTGTTCGAAAATAATTAATTAAGGAGATTTTCGCTTTATGATGACCAAACTGCGCGAGATGACTTTCATTTTCATCTGGATACTGGTGATCGCCTTCGTGGGATTAATGGTCTTCGAATGGGGAATGGATTTTACGGGCCGGAGAACACGTTCGAATGTTGTCGGCCAAATTGAGGGTCAGAACATTACCATTCAGGAATTTCAGCAGGCTTTGCAGAATGCCTATATGCAGGAAAAACAGATGACCGGCCAGGAACCCGACGAAAACCGTATGGCACAACTGCGGGACCAGGTCTGGGAAATGTATATACAACGTGTGCTTTTCAGCAAGGAAATCCAGAAGCGGGGCATTGAGGTTACCGACAAAGAAATCTATCTGCAGATGACCCAGAATCCGCCTCAGGAAATTCGTCAAAACCCGAATTTCCAGACCAACGGCCAGTTCGATATGAAAAAGTACCAGCAGGCCCTGCAGAATCCGGAAGTAAACTGGCTGCCGGTGGAAAATTACTACCGGGAGATTCTCCCGTTCCAGAAGCTGCAGGAAATCATCAATTCCTCGGTTATCGTCACCGAAGAAGAAATCCGGTCCGCATTCATCGATCAGAATCAGAAAGCAAAAATAAGCTACCTGGCCGTCCCGGTATCTGCTTTCGCCAAGGACAGCGTAAGCGTCACCGATGCCGAAACCAGGGCTTATTATGAAAATCATAAAGAAGATTTCAAAGTGGACGAAAAACGCCAATTGAATTATGTGCTTTTCTCCACTGCTCCCACGGCCGAGGACAGCACCCGGATTTACCAGCTTGCCGAAGATGTGAAAAAAGAAGCGCTGAGCGGTGAAGATTTCTCCAAACTGGCGGATGAATATTCCGAGGATCCGTCCGTGCGCACTAATCACGGTGATCTCGGTTTCTTCAAAAAGAGCGCGATGGTTAAACCGTTCGCTGATGCCGCTTTCTCAGCCAAACCCGGTGAAATTGTGGGACCGGTTAAAACCCAATTCGGATTGCACATCATCAAAGTGATTGCAAAAAAGAAGGTGAACGGCGAGGAAGAAGTAAATGCGGCTCATATTCTATTCAAGTTTTCAGCCAGTCCGCTGACTGTTGAAAATGCCCAGAATGCGGCAAACAACTTCAAGGAAGTTGCCAAAGATGCCGGTTTTGCGCACGCCGCCCAGCAGTTGAATGTTCCGATGCAGCAAACTCCCGAATTCGCCAACGGCAGTTTTATTCCCGGAATTGGAAACATTACCATGGCGATGGAATGGACCTTCAGCACCAAGAAAAATGAAATATCGTCTGTTTACCGCACGCCGCAGGGCTACACCGTTCTGGAACTGGCCAACATTTCACCGGCCGGATATCGTCCGTTTGAAGAAGTCCAGAATATCTGCAAAAGCAGGGTCGAATTCAACAAACATAAAGAAATGGCTAAAAACTTTGCCGAGCAGATTCAGTCCGAGTTGAACCAGAATGAGACCTTTGCCCAGATCGCCAAGAAGAATCCGACGGTAGCGATGGATTCCACCGGCGAATTCACGCTGACGCAGCCCATACCGAAAATCGGACGCGTGCCTGAAGTTTCAGCCGCAGCCTTTTCACTGAATCCCGGCGTGGTTTCTCCCATGCTGGATACCAATCGCGGCTATTATTTTGTGAAGGTACTGAATCGCACGCCGTTCAATGAAGAGCTGTACAAGCAGCAGCGCGATCAGATTCGCAACCGCCTGCTGGCGCAAAAAACCCAGGAATTTTTCACGGAATGGTATAACCGCCTGAAAGAGAATGCGAATATCAAGGATTACCGAAACCAATTTTTCGCATCCTGATAGAGAAAACAGATAACTGAATTTGAGGGCGCTTTAAAGCGCCCTTTTTTATTTGTGTACCTTTCAGCTTAACTTCTCCTCTTCGGCGCAATTAACTTTCGGGACTATTTTATTCTATTATTGATTAAATATTCATAAGGCAATAAATTCTGCACATGTAAAAAGAAAAACATGGAGGATAGAATGACGATTGTAAAACCATTCCGCGGTCTGCGGCCTAAAAAGGAACTGGCATCGAAGGTAGCAGCACCTCCGTATGATGTGCTCGATTCCAATGAAGCAAGAGAAATGGCCAGGGGAAATCCTTATACCTTTCTGCACGTGAATAAACCCGAGATCGACCTCGATCCGGAAATCAGCCTTTACGATCCGCAGGTATATGAGCAGGGCGCCAAAAACCTGAAAAAGTTGATCGATGACGGCGTGGTATTCCAGGATAACAAGCCCAATTTCTATATCTACCGGCAGATTATGGGAAACCATGTGCAGACCGGTTTGGTGGCCTGCGCCTCCGTGGATGAATATGAAAAGGGCATCATCAAGAAGCATGAACTCACCCGGCAGGACAAAGAGGATGATCGTGTAAAGCATATTGAACACCTGAATGCGCAGGTGGGACCGGTTTTCCTGACCTATAAGGCGCAGGAAAAGATCGATTCGCTGGTTGCAGAAATTACCCGGGGCCATACGCTCTATGATTTCAAGAGCGCCGATGGCGTGCAGCATACGCTGTGGCTGGTAGATGATGGAGAGGTCATCCGGAAAATCTCCGGACTATTTGAAAAAGTGGATTATTTGTATGTGGCAGACGGACATCACCGCTCCGCTGCTGCCCAGCGGGTACGCGACATCAAAAGGCAGGCCAATCCGACCCATACCGGCAGTGAGGAATACAACTATTTTCTGACGGTCATTTTTCCCCACAACCAGATGCAGATTCTGGACTACAACCGTGTCGTCAAAGATCTGAACGGTATGAGCAAAGATGAATTTTTCAGGAAGACAGGAAAGAATTTTGAAATCAAGCCCGTTGGCGGGAATGCCCACTTCAACCCGGGCAAAAGCCATGAATTCGGCATGTATCTGGATGGCGCCTGGTATCAGCTCACTGCAAAAGAAGGCAGCTTTCCGGAAAGCGATCCGGTCGGACGGCTGGATGTGAGCATTCTGCAGGAAAATCTGCTGTCACCCGTTCTGGGAATTGGCGACCCGCGCAAAGATAAGCGTATCGATTTTGTGGGCGGCATCCGGGGCCTGGCGGAGCTGGAGAAACGGGTGAACCGGGGTGAGAGTGAAATCGCGTTTGCCCTCTACCCCACTTCCATCGAAGATTTGATGGCAATTGCCGATGCCGGCAAAACCATGCCTCCCAAATCGACCTGGTTTGAACCGAAACTGAAATCCGGCCTGATCGTCCACATGCTGGATTAGCATCGAATCACCATAAAGAAAGGATGATAACGCTCCGGAATCTGTTATCATCCTTTTTAATTGTACAAAATCTTTTCTATGGGATTTGCTTTCCTTCCCGTCAGGAAGAGGAGAATCCCTCTATCAGACCATTTCCCCGATTTCCTTCACTATTTTCCGCAGCTCGAACCTTACAAAACCCACATTCAGGGTGTGGTCCCCCAGCACCGTGATATAGGCGTCCTTGTCCGGGATTTTATTGGTAATCATGAAGAGGTTTCCGAATTGAATTTCCAGCAGTCCCGGTGGCGTGGTTTGCAGATGTTTCTGCAGCTTTTTCAGATCATTTAAGAAAACAGACAACTGGTTCCCCAGCTCGATCGCTTCCAGATTGCTTTCTTCATTGGAAGGGAGAAAGGTGATTGGAAATCCCGCCGAGTTATGAATAAGAATGAAATCGACGCCCCTGGTTTTAAAAACAGGGTTGAGGTTGAGGTGGATTTCATTCAGCCGGCTTTGCTTTTCCTGCTCCTTCTCTTCAACCGCCAGCCCGGAGCTCTCGTCAAGACGGCGCATTGCTTCCAGCAGCAGGCTTTGCCATCCCTTGCTGATGGTCTCACGCGGCGGCTGGGCATTGCGGCGCACCGAGAATTCTCCGCCCGGCCAGCTCATGATATAGTAAAATGCATTTTCACCGGACAGTGAACCGGTTTCCGCATGCACGATATTCCCCTCCTGGAAATATATGGTGCCGGTTTCCGCCTCCTGTTTGATCTGTAGGGCGGAGGTCAGCCTGCCCAGGCAATTTAATTGAATAATATCACCCAATTGAAAATCGGAAACGCTGCCTTTAAAACCCTTCTTTTCCTTCAATCCTTCCAAAATCAATTCCCGCAATTCATTTATTTCAAATGGCTTCTCAATATACCGGAAAGAACCCCGCTCGCTGGCGGAACGCTGCACGTCCGATGATCCGTATGCCGTCATGATGATGACCTTTGTCTGCGGATATTTTTCCTTGATTTCCACCAGCAGTTCCAGGCCGGAAACTTCGGGCATGCGCACATCCGAGATGACTAGATCGATGGGCACTTGGTTCAGCACATCGATGGCTTCCCGCCCGGAATTTACGGTAATCACCTGGAATTTGTCACTGTCCCGTGAGAGCTTCTTGCTCAGGGTCCAGGTAAGATCTTCTTCGTCATCTACAATCAGAACACGCTTTTGCATGCTGGCCATCTATATTTCCTTCCCTACTTAACTTACTATCATCGGTAAATGCGGAATTTCCTTTAGACCTGATAAAACACGCAATAATCTCCGACCTAAAATAATATAAATTTTCCGGGAAATAAACCCCGGAAGAAATTCATAAAAAAAGCTGCAAAATATTATCTTGCAGCTTTTTGAAAGAAATTTGATAAACAATCGCTACATGAGCTGGCGGATTTCTTCGACCTTGTCCAGTTTCTCCCAGGTAAAGCCGTTTTCTTCCCGGCCGAAATGGCCGTAAGCAGCAGTTGCTTTATAACGGGGCTTCAGCAGGTCCAGGGTCTGGATGATGCCGCGGGGAGAAAGATCGAAAACCTTGCTGATGATTTTTACGATTTCCCCTTCCGGCACTTTCCCGGTGCGGAAAGTATCCACCATGACCGACACCGGTTCACGCTGGCCGATAACATAGGCAAACTGCACCTCCAGTTTTTCCGCCACGCCGGCGGCTACCAGGTTTTTCGCCACATAGCGCGCCGCATAGCTGGCCGACCGGTCTACCTTTGAAGGATCTTTGCCGGAAAAGCACCCGCCACCGTGACGTCCCATACCGCCGTAGGTATCGACAATAATCTTGCGCCCTGTCAGGCCCGTGTCGGAAAACGGCCCGCCAATGGTCCACAGGCCGGTCCCGTTCATGATATAATTGATATCGGTGCGGCTGAAAGGAAGACCATATTTTTCCAGCACCGGTTTCACAACTTTCTGGTATACCTGTTCCTGCACTTCCTGTTTTTGGGCATTGGGTTTGTGGGGCACGGCAACCACTATTTTTTCAATGGATTTCGGCCGCCAGTCTTCATAATTCACCGTTACCTGCGATTTGCCGTCGGGCCGCAGAAAAGCCAACGATCCGTTCCGGCGCGCCTCATCCATACCCCGGACGATGGCGTGGGCCAGAGTGATGGGAAGCGGCATATATTCAGGGGTCTCGTTAATCGCGAAACCAAACATCATTCCCTGGTCACCGGCGCCGCCCACATCAACGCCCTGCGCAATCTCGGGCGACTGCGAGTGTATTTTACTGAATACTTCACATTTATCATCAAATTTCAAATCAGGTTCCGTATATCCGATTTCCCGGATGGTTTGACGGGCAATGGATTCATAATCAATTTGGGTACCATCGGGAATTTTCACTTCACCCGCCAGAATGGTTGTATTTTCGGTCACCAGCGTCTCGACCGCTGCCCGGTTATAGGTGGGATCACCTTCAATATTAAAGATCGAATCGACAATTGCATCCGATATTGCATCCGCAACCTTATCCGGATGACCCGCTGCTACAGATTCCGAAGTAAACAAGAAGTTGCTCTTCATGTAAACATTCCTCCGCTTAAAAGTTA
>JARRQT010000053.1:0-26522 GCA_037381445.1 Calditrichia bacterium | reverse complement strand
CCCTGCCAAAAAGCCAGGGGGAAATTCTACCTAATCTCCGTTTTTCAAAATAGCTTTTTAGCAATTTATTTTACGTGGTTGCAATATGCGACAAATCACCACGATTTGTTAGCCAAAAACCACCTTAATATACTATCAAAACTGAATTTCCGCAACGCTAAAATATCATTCCCGCACTGCTGAATTGAAATATTTTGCAAGAAAGCTAAAATTCCCTGCATGTTGCCGCACCGACTCAGTGAATGGTTTCCTCTTTCGGATCGCGCGTCATCAGGTCGCGGACCGCCTCGCGGGGCGCCTTGTCATGGAATAATACCTGATAGACTTCATTGGAAATCGGCATCTGCACCGGATGTTTTTCCAGTAATTGGTGGACGGACAGGGTCGTTTTTACTCCCTCGGCAACCATCACCATATTATCCAGCACCTGCTGCAATTTCATTCCTTTTCCGATCTGTTCACCGACGTAGCGGTTCCGGCTGTGCCGGCTCATGCAGGTAACGATAAGATCTCCCATTCCCGACAGGCCCGAGAAAGTCTGCATTTTCGCTCCCATATCCATTCCCAGGCGGGTCATTTCCACCAGAGCGCGGGTCATCAAAGCCGCTTTGGTATTATCCCCGAATCCGGCGCCGTCGGCAATCCCGGCGGCAATAGCAATGACATTTTTCAATGCGCCGCCCAATTCCACGCCCACAATATCGGTGCTGGAATAAACCCTGAAATAATCGGTTCGGAAAATGTCCCGGACAAGCCGGGCGGTTTCCAGATTGCTGCTGGCAACGACAATCGCCGTTGCCACTCCCTTGCTGACCTCTTCGGCATGGCTCGGCCCGGACAAGGTTGCGATGCGGGAATAGGTGGCGCCGGTGGTCTTATGGATAACCTGCGACATGCGCAGGAGCGTATCGTTCTCAATCCCCTTGGCAACGTTAATAAATACTTTGCGGGAAAGATTGCGGTCGCCCAGGATATCCAGCACACCCCGTAAAACATGGGACGGGACCGCCATGACCAAGTATTCGGAGAAGGCGGCCGCTTCATCCAGACTGTCGGTAAATTTCAGGGATTTTGTCAACTGAACGTCCGGGAGGTATTTTTCATTGCGATGGGATTTTTTCATTTCCAGAAACTGCTCCTCTTCATAAACATAAAGGAGGGTTTCATGGCCTTTGGCTGCCAGCAGATTGGCCAGGGTGGTCCCCCAGCTTCCGGCGCCGATCACTGAGATTTTGGTCAGCATTTGCGGTTCCCGTCAGGATACAAAATCGTTTATGGTTTTTCCGGTCAGAATTTCCAGGATTTCCTGATACTTTTTGGATGTATTTTTGATAATATCGTCCGGTAAATGGGGCGGCGGCGGCGTTTTCTTCCAGGGCAGACTCTCCAGGTAATCACGCAGATACTGCTTATCGAGACTTGGCTGGCTCTTTCCGGGATGATAAGATGACGCCGGCCAGAAACGGGAAGAATCGGGTGTCAGAATTTCATCGATCAGGAAAAGCTCTTTATTGAACAGACCAAACTCAAATTTCGTATCCGCGATAATTATGCCTTTCTTGTGGGCAATTTCAGCGCCGGTTTTATACAGTTTCAGACTGGTGTCTCTCAGTCTTTCACTGATGTCCCCGCCGATCAGCTCCTTCATCTGATCGAAAGTGATATTTTCATCATGACCGGTTTCTGCTTTTGTGCTGGGGGTGAAAAACGGTTCCGGAAGCGGGGAGGAATTCATCAAATCCCCGGGCAGTTCTATGCCGGAAAACGAACCGGTATCTTTGTATTCTTTCCACGCCGAACCTGCCAGGTACCCCCGTACGATACATTCCACCGGAAACGGATTCGCCTTTCGTACCAGCATGCCCCGCCCTTCCAACTCTTCGTGGTAGTGTTTATAAGGCGCAGGGAATTCATCGACCTGATCCGTGATGAAATGATTTGGGATGATGTTTTTGGTTTGATCAAACCAATATTTGGAAATCTGGGTCAGAACAATTCCTTTGTAGGGTATGCCCTCATTCATGACAACATCGAAAGCGGAAATACGGTCGGTGGTGACAATTAAAAGGAACTCACCGGCATCATAAATGTCCCGCACTTTACCACGGTTGAGTAAACGGCCATCGGGTATCTCGGTCTTAAGAATGACTTTTGACATATTCGCTCACCTTTGGTTATTTTTTAAATTGGATTTTATTTTCATTTCCATTTAAAAGGCGCTGAATATTGCTGCGATGTGTTAAGATGATCAAAAGCGGGACAATAATGCCCAAAACCAGTAAGGGTACCGGAACCGGGCTTTCAAATATATAATTCTTCCCAAACAGATAAAGGGCCACCATAATGGAGGCCAGTATGGAGCCCAATGAAACATAGCGGGTCAAAGCCACAACAATGATAAATACGATAAGCGCCGCCAGCACTGCCCAAGGCACCAGCCCAATCACCATGCCGGCGCCGGCGCCAACGCCTTTCCCGCCCCTGAATCCTGCAAAAATCGTCCAGATGTGCCCAAACACGGCGCACAGTCCGGCGATAATCTGCAAAACCACCGGATCAATAAAAACATGGCCTGCTGCGATTTTATAAATAAGGACAGTCGCCACAAAACCTTTGGCCACATCGAAAAGAAGGACAAACAGACCGGCTTTCCAGCCCAGGACCCGAAAAACATTGGTAGCCCCCGCATTGCCGCTACCCTGGGTACGGATATCAATTCCCCGCAGCACCTTCCCCGTGATGATGGCAGTAGGAATGGACCCCGCGAAATAACTGATCAAAATCATGAATATAAAATAATCCATGCCGCTTCCGTTCCTGAAATTTGATCCAAAAGTAATAATACAAAGCTAACGTTTCATATCGTCAAACACGCAAAGATGAGTTCCTTTGAAGAAAAAAGCAATTTTGAGCATTTTCTTCTTGTATTCCAAAATTCGATGCTTTATAATTGAAAAGCAAAGAAAACGGTCGAAAGAAATGAAATTCTATTCAATTAAATTTTTTAATGTTTATTTTTATTTTTACGGAGAAACGTAGATCCCCAACCCGGTAGATTGACAGGTATATAAAAATACAATATTACCCCTTCCCAATCTCCGGGAAGGGGTTTTTTATTATATTAGGAGGAAAAACAGTATGGTCATCTCAATGTCTTCCGAAGCGTCGCCTGCGGAGATTTCCCAGGTCGTCGAATTCATCCGCGCCCATCATGCCCGTCCGCACATTTCCAGGGGAGCGGAAAGAACCATCATCGGGGTTATCGGATACCGTCATGAGGTGCAGATAGAGCAGTTGCTAACGCTTCCCGGAGTGGAAACCGTGATTCCTATCTCCAGGCCCTATAAGCTGGTCAGCCGCGAATTCAAGCGGGAGAATACAATTATCAAAGTGGATGGAGTCCAAATTGGGGGAGCTGAGCCGGTGATGATAGCCGGCCCTTGTTCCGTGGAGAATGAAGAGCAAATTTTACAGGCCGCCCGCATGGCCAAAAAGAAAGGGGCCCATCTTTTCAGGGGCGGCGCCTTTAAACCGCGTACCAGTCCCTACAGCTTTCAGGGACTGGGAGAGGAAGGGCTGCGCCTGCTTCAGTTGGCGAAACAGGAAACCGGACTGCCCATTGTGACGGAAATTCTCGATTCCAAGGATGTTCCGCTGGGACAGGAATACGCCGATGTTCTGCAGATCGGGGCCCGCAATATGCAGAATTATTCGCTGCTCAAAGAGGCAGGCCGCTCCGGGAAGCCGGTGCTGTTGAAACGGGGGATGTCCGCCGATTTCAAGGAGTTTATGATGAGCGCCGAATATATTATGTCGGAGGGAAATAATGAGGTTATTCTATGCGAGCGGGGCATCCGGTCATTTGTCGAATTCACACGTAACACACTGGATTTGAATATCATTCCCGCCGTAAAATCAGCCTCTCACCTGCCCATTATTGTGGATCCCAGTCACGGCACGGGAAGACGGGATCTGATTGAATCCATGAGCCTGGCGGCATTGGCGGCGGGCGCGGACGGACTGATGGTGGAAATGCATCCCCGTCCGGAATCTTCCTGGTCCGACGCCAATCAGACCATGAATCCGCAGGAATTTTCTGACCTGATGGAAAAATTTAACTATTTTATATATTGCAAAAATAATTTTGAAAAATATAAAAATTCACAGAAAATAATGAAAAAAGCGGTTTAAATTTAACAGTGAGTTTAATGCAGACTGCGAAAAAGAACGTTATGGACAATCAGCTCCAGGAATACAGGAAAATATCGCTGGGAATAATTGAAGGCTCACTGGAAGCGCCGCCTTCCAAAAGCATCACCCACCGCTTGTTCATCATGGCGGCTCTGTCGGGACATCCCTGCAAAATCATTAATCCCCTGTTCAGCGAAGATACCCTGATCACCTTGAATGCCCTGAAAAATATGGGATATGATATCAGGTCAGAAGGGAATCAGGTTGTATTTTCCGGAGAGAAGAAGAATCCCACGCTGCCCATAAAAATAAAGGTGGGAAATTCGGGTACCAGCGCCCGCTTTCTGACCGTCTTCGCGGCATTTCGGCCGGGGGAATATAATATTGACGGGTCCGATCGCATGCGCCAGCGACCTATGGGCTCACTGATCGAAGCGCTGAAGGAAATGGGAATCGAGATAGAACACAACGCAGGGCATTTGCCGCTGCGCATAAGAGGCAGAGCAGCGGCGGGAGGCAATGCCAGTATCGACGCAACCCGGACCTCCCAGTTCATCTCTGCCCTGCTGCTGACAGCCCCTGTTACTGAAAAAGGCATCACCATCGTGCACGGCGGCCGGATCGCTTCCAGGCCCTATATGGACATGACCATCACCATGATGCGCCGCCGCGGCATTACTGTCCATGAAGATGAAAACAGCATCCGAGTGCCGGGAAAGCAGGATTACCGGATCGGGGAAGTAGTAGTGGAAGGCGATTTCTCCAGCGCTTCTTATTTCGTGGTGGGCGCTGCCATTACCGGCGGAGAACTGCGGTTGTCCAACTTGGCAAATGATTCCCTGCAGGGCGATCGGGTGATACTGGATATTCTGGAAGCCGCCGGCGCCCCGATTGGCCGGGAAACTTCCGGAATAATGGTACAGGGATCGGAAATCGCGGGCATTGACTGGAACATGAGAGATTGCCCGGACCTGGTCCCTGCCGTTGCTGTGCTGGCGCTGTTTGCCAGAGGAAAATCACGGCTCGGCGGCGTGGCCCATCTGCGTTACAAGGAATCCGACCGCGGACAGGTTCTGGCCGACAATATCAGCCTTCTGGGCGGAAAAGCGGCCATCAGCGAGGACGAACTGATAATAGAACCCTCGGCGCTCAGGGGCCAAAAAATAAGGACCCATAATGATCACCGGATGGCCATGAGTTTCGCTGTGGCGGGGCTGAAGATCCCGGGGATTTCTATTGAGAATCCGGGTTGCGTGGAAAAATCGTATCCCACATTTTGGGCCGATTTTGAGCGGCTGTCCGGAAAAAGCGGATCCTGAGCCGGGTCATGAAAACATTTTTTGAATCGTGTTTTTCTCATATTCTCTGTTTTAAGCAAAACTAATATATTTGTCAAATAAAGCGGGTGCAAAATGAGCGGAAGTGCATTTGGAAAAGCCTTTCGGGTCATGACTTTCGGCGAAAGCCATGGCCCTTATATGGGCATCGTTATAGATGGTGTGCGGCCGGGTCTAGCCGTCGATACCAGCCGGATTCAGCAGGAATTGGACCGGCGGCGGCCGGGACAGAGCGACATCGTCACGCCCCGTCAGGAAACTGACCGGGTTGAAATTATCAGCGGTATTTTTGAAGGGAAAACCACGGGGACGCCCATCTGCCTGCTGATCAGAAACCGGGACCAGCGTTCCGGAGATTACCATAACCTTGAGAACATTCTGCGTCCCGGCCATGCGGGTTACACATTTCTGGAAAAATATGGCCTATTTGATTACCGGGGCGGCGGGCGGGCCAGCGGACGGGAAACGGCCAGCCGGGTTGCCGCCGGCGCCATCGCAAAACAGTTTCTCAAATCCCGCGGCATTGATATTATTGCCTATACCCGGCGGATCGGCAATATTGAGATCGAATGGAGATTCTCTGGGCGGTGTTATCGAAATTATAGTGAGAAACTGCCCCACCGGTCTGGGTGAACCGGTTTTTCATAAAATCGACGCCGAATTGGCAGGCGCACTGATGTCCATCGGGGCGGTAAAGGCTTTTGAAGTGGGAAGCGGTTTCAAAGCGGCGGAAATGAAGGGAAGCGAACACAATGATACCTTTTATTTCGATGGATCGCAGAAAAGATTCCGGACACATACCAATCATTCCGGCGGCGTGCTGGGAGGCATTTCCAGCGGTGAAGACATGGTGATGCGAATCGCGGTGAAGCCGCCCTCCTCTATCGGCAAACCGCAAAAAACAGTGGACCGTTCGGGTAATCCGGTTGATTTTCGGATTGAAGGCAGGCATGATCCCTGCATCTGTCCGCGCGTCGTTCCGGTGGCGGAAGCCATGGTGGCCCTGGTGCTGATCGATCTGATCCTGCTGCAGGAAAGAATTTCCGGCAGGAATAAACTTGAGCAGATCCGCTCGAAGATCGACACCATTGATCAGCAGCTGCTACTGTTACTGGCCCAGCGTCATCGCCTGATTGGAAAAGTATCCGGCATCAAAAAGGAGCAGAAATTGGGCATCGAAGACGTCCGGCGGGAGAATGATCTTGTGCAGAACTGGAGTGAAATGGCGGAAGCGCTGGGGCTCCCGAAGAAATATGGCGGACAGATACTGGAAACCGTCCTCAGATTCTCGAAGCAGCACCAGAAGGATTCCGCCGAATGATCACGGTAGGACTGATCGGCTTCGGCAGATTTGGAGAGGTGCTTTTCCGGCATCTCGGAAACAGGCACACATTCAAAATTTATGATCCCTCCAAATCCGAAAATCCGAATTTCAGACAAATTCCCTTCGCGTCATTGGGCGATGTCTGCCGTTGCTCGCTGGTGATAATAGCGGTCCCGGTGTCAGCGCTGAAAAAAGTTATATCGGAAGCGGCCCCGCTGCTTCCTGCCGGCACAATTGTCATGGATGTGTGCGCGGTGAAGAGCTATCCATTACAGATTATGGAAGATCAGCTCCCGGAGGATGTCCACCTGCTTGGCACCCATCCCCTGTTCGGCCCCGATTCAGCCAGTCGCAGCCTGAAGGGCCACCGTATTATCTTCACGCCGCTTCGGATACCGGCGGAACAACTGGAGGTCGCCAGGAATTTTTGGAGCGAACCGGGTGTACGGATTATGGAGATGTCCGCCGTCGAACATGACCGGTTGATGGCCTGGACGCTGGCCATGACCCACTTCCTGGGACGGGCATTGCATACCCTGCCCCTCCCCCAAACGAATATTGCCACCAAAGACTATCAGAATTTATTGAGGCTGGTCCGGAAAATTAACCGGGACACGGATGAGCTGTTTGAGGATATGCACCGCTACAATCCCTTCACCAGAGAAATGCGAAAAATGCTGGTGGAATCGATGCAAGATATGAAAATGCATCTGGATAGAAATGATGAAGACAGGGAACAGTAAGATATCACCGGCCTGACGATTTTTTGCAGGAATTATTTATGAAACAGGCAGGCAGGTGCGGAGAGTTTATTATTTCTTCTTCTTGTTGTAGGCATCCAGGACCAGCGTTTCCAGCATTTCCTTGAGGTTCCAGTCATCAATTTTGACCAGATCCATATATTTGCCCGACTTGGTCCGCTCGGAAGGCATGCCCACGAAAAGGCCGTTGTCGCCTTCGACAACCTTGAATCCCCGGATAATAAAACCCTCCGATGTGCGTACATCCACGACTGCCTTGATTTTTCCGATGTTAACCATGCGAATCGCGCTGATTTCCATGCTCATTTCACCTTCCAGATTATCACTAACGGGATTTAAATAATACCCAAAGCCTGACTTTTAATCCAGCCGCTTTTGCCGTCCGGCAGGCTGATCTCCATCCATCCGCTGCGCTGATCATCAAGCTTCACCTTGGCGCCTTCGTGCAGCACGAAAACGTCGGTGCTGCCCTCGTCCGGAGCGCTGTAAACCGTCTCCGTGGAAGTCAGTACCACAGCATCCCGATGGCTTTTGTACTCATGAATTCGAATCAGGAATATATAGGACCAGAAAACAGCAATGACTCCCGCCGTCACCACAAATGTCATCAGCCAGCGCCGCAGACGGTAGGATTTGGCATAAAGCCAGATGATAAGCAAAAATATGGTAACCGCGAAAAGAACCGATACAACATAAGTAAGCTGACCGGGGGAATAGTAATTCTTCACCGCATCCCACCAGTTAAACAGGAAAAAGCGGGGCGGCAGCTGGATGTTGTCGACAATGCGCAGGTTAGCCAGCTCCAGGTTATACTCAATATCGGGATCATGGGGATTTAGTTTATGAGCCTTTTCAAAATAGAGGACCGCGTTCCCGACCTGGTTCAGGCGATAGAAGCAATTTCCCAGATTGTAATAGATATCCGAATTTTCATATCCCTGCTTCAGGATTTTCTGATAAAGTTCGATCGCTCCTTCATAATTCTGTTTCGCGTAATTCTGATTGGCCTGCAGAAATACTTCCTTCTGATGTCCCGTCTGACCGAAGGAAAGGCCCGCGAGAACAAATATCAAAAAAATGTTAATGCCTAAAAATTTCTTCATTCCTTTATTCCTGCTGCAAAAATATTAACTGCCGGTTGCCCGGCTCGAATCCCTTGTCGGAATCCTTCCCTATAAAAATTTCCCCAGTTTCATCAGAATCTTCTCCGATTTCTGATAAAAATTCTTCATGTCCGCATCGGTTACTTCACCCGGTGCGAATCTCCGGAAATCCGCTTCATCGAGGCAAGTCATGAATTCGCTTTCCAGTTCCCCGTTGATATTTGATTTCAGCAGCAGCCCCTTCACATCATCCCGCAATAAGCCGGCGGCCGGCTGATTGGTCTTATCGGCCACATATCCGATGAGTCCGCGGGATACCGCGCTGTAGAATTCCGCTGCTTTTTTCTGATTTAAAAACGTTTTTGCTTCTTTCAGGCGCATCTGTGCGTGCTTTCCGGCCTTCCGACTGCGGGCGTACTGAACATTGGAGGACATTTTCTCCAGATGATTGCGGTAACCCCACGCCGCACCCAGAACCAGCAGCGGCAGAACCAGCGAAACGATGAACCAGACATTTTCATAGGGCAATTCGCCGATGGGCCTGAATTCCGCGACATCCTCTTTGATAAAACGGATATCCTTGCCCAGCAGACGGACCTCCTCCTTGGACAGCCCCGCTCCGCTTCCCACGCCCATGGCGACTTCTTTTCCCTGTGCCACCCGGATTTTATATTCGGGAATTTTGAGCGAGTGATATCTTCGGTCCTGCGGATTGAAATACGGTATTTCCACTGCTTTGATCCGCTGCTCCCCGGCAGCCCGGGGAATCAGCACATATTCGAATTCCTTGTTGCTGGTGATGGCCGCCCCGCTTTTGTTGACGGACTGGTTTACCTTCGGATCGTAAACTTCAAAATCGGGCGGAAATTCTACCGGCAGGTTGTTCAAAATCTGCAGCAACCCCCGGCCGGAAATGTTCACTTTATAGGAAATCGCATCGTTGGTCTCAGTGGCCTGCTTATCGACTGACGAGTGTATTTTGAAATCGCCCACCAGGCCGCTGAAATTATCCGGTTTTCCTGCTTCCGGAAGCGGGAGCACTTTTATCTCTACCGGCCCGGAAGAAATACGTTTTTTTACCACCTGCCCGAAGGGATCGCTGAAGAAATTGTCGAACAGATCATTCGTGCTCCGGCGACGACGGCGCACCACCGTTTCGACGATCAGTTCCAGCGGCGAAATGGTGATTTTCCCGGGACGGGAAGGAAATACCGCCATTTTCTTGATTTCGGCGACATTGTACTGCACCCCTTTGACATTCTCGGTGTAAATCTTGGGACGGCTGTCGATAGGATATTCTTCCACCCAGCTCCCCACCGCCTCGGGCAGTTTGGATACTTCATTATTGGTGATCTGGGTCCTGAAATAGATTTTGTAGCGCAGGGTCACTTCCTGATTCACATAGACCGTACGTTTGGATGGAATCACATCCAGAAAGAGCACTTTGGAAAGATCGGCGTCCGATTCGTTTTGACTCCCCCTGCTGCTGCGGCCTGGCGCCTGCCGGCGCTGGCTACTCCCTCCTGACTGTTTGGTCACGGTCACATCGACCGTATTCGATTTAATAGTTTTTCCTTTATAGGTAATAGCGGCCGGCCCGATTTTAAAAGTTCCTGTCTGACGCGGCATCAGGACCATTGAATAGGACTTGCTCGCCGACATATTGAAATTGACAATCTGGTAGGAAGAAGAAACGCTGGGCCCGCCCAGTATAGCAAAATCCGCAAAATCCGGCAGGTCCACATCGGGAAGGCTCTGGCTGGCGCCGGACACTTCCACCTCGTAGGTAAACTGCTCATCCGCACCCACCGGATTCTTATCCACATGCGCCGTGATCTTGATGTCCTGGGAAAATCCCAGAACAAATGTCACCAGAAGTATTAAAATTGAAAATCCAAATTGCCGGTTTATCATTCTACCAATCCTTCTCAACTCTGGGCCGCCTGGCAGGCTGTTTCATTCTCCGGAATTTCTGATTGTCTTTCTCCTTGCTTTTCAGGGCCTGCAAAATCCTCTCGGCCTCCTCTTTGGAAAGTTCTTTCTTTTTTTCCGACTGCTTTATCTGCTGCTGCTGATCCTGGTTTTCCTTCCGCTTGTCCTTATCCTGCTGTCCCATTTTCTGCTGATCTTTTTCCTGGTTCTTTCCCTCGTTCTGCTTTTGCTGCTGCTGTTGTTGATTCTGCTGCTGCTCAGCATTTTTCTGATCCTGGTTCTGAGAATTCTGCTGGTTTTGCTGCTGATTCTGCTGCTGCTGTTGTTGCTGCTGCTGCTGATTCTGGTTTTGCTGGGGCTGTTTCTTGGCATTTTCCTTCAGTTTGGCACGAACCAGTTCCAGATTATGTTTCGCATCCTGATCGTTTGGATTCAGCTCCAGCGCCTTGGTGTAATTCTGGATCGATTCCTGGTATTTGTTCATCTGATAGTAAGTATTCCCCAGATTGTAATAGGCCTTCTGCTTCAGCACCGGATTCTCCGCGCTGAGGACTTTTTCGTAGGACTTCTGTGCCTCTTCATATTTCTTATTCTTGTAGAGGGCCTCCGCCACATTGTAATTGGCCACCGGCGCTTCCGGGGCATCCAGGAGGGCATCCTGAAAATGCTGCAGCGCCTGATCATATTTGCCGTCCTGGTATGCCTGAATGCCTTTATTCACCTTGGAACGACTGACATCGGCCAAACCGTTTCGGGCAATTACGCCGGCCAGAAGCAGGGGCAGCACCAGAATGAGAAATTTAAACCTGATCATTCGCCAATACCTTCGATTTCAATCGTTTTATTCTTCGTCTTTCGCTCAATAAAGTTTCGATGATCAAAACAGCCAATGCAATCAATAAAAATATTTGAAAGCGGTCTTCAAACTGGGTGAACTGCCGGGCGGACAATTCCTTTTTCTCCATCCCCGAAATTTCATCATAAATTTTATTCAGCTCCGATTCTCCGGCGCTTGAAATGTAATATTTTCCGCCCGTTTCGAATGCAATCTTCTCCAGACCCACCACATCCAGCTTGGTGGTAATTATTTTCCCGTCGCTGTCTTTTTTATAGCCGATCCGGTTGCCGTTGGCGTCATATTCGGGAATCGGGGCCCCCTGCGGCGAGCCGATTCCAATAGTATAAACGATGACGCCTTCTTTGGCAGCTTCCTTGGCGGCCTCCACCGGATCGCCTTCATGATCTTCCCCGTCCGTGATAAGAATAAGCACCTTGTGTTTCATTTCATTGGTCACAAAGGATTTCGCGGCGGTGGTAATCGCGCTGCCGATCGCCGTTCCCGGCTGGGGAATGATATCCGTATCAATATCGCTCAGGAAAAGCTTTGCCGCGCTGTAATCCAGCGTAAGGGGACACTGCACAAAGGAAATTCCGGAGAAACAGATGAGACCAATGCGGTCTCCCTCCAGGCGGTCAATAAAAGCGGATACTTCGTGTTTGGCCTTGTCCAGCCGGTTGGGAGCGACATCTTCCGCCAGCATGCTCTTGGAAACGTCCATCGCGACAAATATATCCACTCCCTTGCGCTTCACCTGCTCCAGCTTGGTCCCGATCTGCGGGTCGGCCAGTGCAAAAATCAATACCACAAACACAAATACGGTCAGGATCACTTTCCAGATCTGTTTTTCCCGGCTGACGGAGCGGGTCAACTGTTTAACGAGTTCCTCATCCCCGATCCTGTTCAACAGTTTCCGCTTCCTCCTGAAACTCCAGATAAAAAATCCGATGATGACAGGAATCAGCCAGTATAAATAAAAGAAATATGGATAAGCGAATTTTAACAACCTCTGTTCTCCTGAGATACTTTTTCGATTCTCATAAATTCCTGAGCAATCCGTCCGTTACGGCAGTTTGCGCAGCCAGGTATTGGCCAGCAGCAGTTCAAGCAGCAGAAGCAGCAAACCGGCGCCGGCGTAATTTACATACAATTCTTTGTATTTGGTAAATTCCTTGACCTGGATTTTCGTTTTTTCCATCTCGTTTATTTCCTGATAAATCTGGCGCAGCTTCTCGGTATCGGTGGCGCGGAAATATTTGCCGCCGGTCTGTGCAGCCACCCGCTGAAGCAGGTTCTCATCGATTTCCACCGGCATGTTCACATAACGGCGGCCGAAAATGGGATCGTCCACCGGGTATAAAGCGGAGCCCCTGGTGCCGGCCCCGATGGTGTAAATACGGATGTTAAACGTCTGGGCAATCTGCGCCGCGGTCAGCGGATCGATTTCACCGGCGTTATTCCGGCCGTCGGTCAGCAGGATGATCACTTTGCTTTTCGCCTTGCTGTCCTTCAAGCGGGTTACCGCGGTGGCCAGACCGTTTCCGATAGCGGTGCCGTCCCAGTCCCGGGGCGCAACCTGCACCTTGTTCAGCAAATCCATCAGCACGCCGTAATCCAGCGTGAGGGGGCATTGCGTGAATGCTTCGCCTGCGAAAATCACCAGCCCAATGCGGTCGTTATTGCGGCCTTTGATGAATTCATCGGCAACTTTCTTGGCCGCTTCAATGCGGTTCTTTGGTTTGAAATCTTCCGCCAGCATGGAGGAACTCACATCCAGCGCCATCATGATGTCAATTCCCTCGGTGGTGATTTCCTGCTTGCGGGTGCCGGATTGCGGCCGCGCCAAACCCAGTATGATAAGCGTGATGACAAGCAGGCGCAAAATGTAGAGATTCTTGCGCAGACGCTGGCGCCAGGAAACCGGAATATTCCGCATATATTTCAGGGTCGAAAATTTGACCTGACCGGAGAGCCGGTGCCCTTTTCGCCAGTAATAATAAGCAATCAAAGGGACAAAGATCAGCAACACCAAATATTCCGGATTCGCAAATCTAAACAAGCTTACACTTCCTCCTTTGTTCCTCTTCGTTGAGGGGACGAACCGGCACTCAAGTTGCCCTGTCCCCTCAAGCTGCCCCGTACGGGGATTTTATTCAAACTGCAAAATTTTCATCAAAATGAAACGGAATTCCGCATTCCCGCCATTTCCGGATCCGGCCCATTATGAGCCGGCCGCATCGGTTTTGCCTTCAGGCGCTTTTTCCACCAGATCATCCAGCTTCAGCTTGAGGTTTTTCAGTTTGGTGGAAGCCACAGTATAGACGGATTTATACATATTATTCGCGGCGTACACGTCACTGCCCTTTTGTTTGCCGAAGGTGGCCTCAAACATCAGGTCATGATCTTTGTAAAGCGAGACCTTCAGCGCCGGTTTATCAAAACCATAGGCCGCGGGTTTATACTGCCCGTCTCTCACAAAATCGAGAATTTTTGTAAAATCCAGATTTGAGAAGAAATTGGTGATACTTGCTTTCTTTACCGTCGCGGCTGAGGTGTCATCCAGCGCCCAGTTGCCGCTGCTGTCCTTCACACAGGATATGAGGGTATCCGCGTACTGGACCACGATATGATTCACGGAATTCCGGTCGAATTTGGCAAAATCGGTATTTCTGAAACTGCTGACGTTCTTGCGGAGCTCGCCCACCAGGGAAGAATCGATCTCAAATACCGGTTTGCGTGCTTCATCTTTGGCGTAATAATTGGCGCCGTGCTTCTTCCCGATCAAGAGCTTTTTCTGTCCCTGCTCGGGACCCAGCACCAAATCGACCTGGTAAGCAGGCCTGTTGAGTCCGTATTTTCTCAGATTGGTACCGTCTTCATCGACAAAAGTCTTGACCCGGTTATTTTCCAGTTTGGACAGAACGGAACTCACCTTGCCGTTATCCGCCGGCCGGTCGATATTGTTTATGTTCCAGTCACTCACCCCGCTTTTATCGAACTGCAGTTTTCCGTGCGGAGAATGCAGCACGATACTTTTGACATCCGCCCGTTTGAAGCGGAGCATGTTTTTGTTGCGCAGCTCAAAAAGATTTTTGGTGAACGAATTCTTCATGCTTTCATTAGCGGTAAAAACCGTGGTATCGATCTTGTCGCAAAAAACATAAGCACCGACCGGCGTTTTATCGCCGAAGCGAATGGAATCCTGCTCGCCGTTCCGAAGCGTGAGCAGCACATTCACCGCCCCGCTTCCCAAACCAAATTCCGCGTACTGGGATGGCTTGATGTTGAACTCCTTATCTTTTTTGGCATTTTCCAAGCTGCCCAGCATGGAATTAATGGTGGACTCATCCGCATCGGTTTGGAGAGGCTGAACAATCTGCCATTCATCCTGCACCTTTTTAATCACAAAATTTCCGTTGGAATTCCGGATATCGATGACTTCGACGCTGTCTTTTTTAAAACTGAAAATATCCTTCGCCTGCTGCTCTATTTTCTCTTTCTTTTCATGCTGTTTTACTTCCACCACATATACATATCCGCCCAGCACGACCAGAACGAGGAACAGGATCAAAGTGTTTTTAAATTTCATTTTTCTCCTCCAATTAAGAAGCAATTGGATAACCGTATTCTCTCAAATGTTATTATGCAGGATTCACCTTTAATGAATCCGTAACAGCGGAGATGCAGCCCGGAAGGCTGCAATTCTCCGCACATTCACATTTTGCTTACCGTCTCTTGTAATAGATGGAAACACCGGCAATAATTACGATCAGCGGCAGTGCAATCACGCTGAGATAGAGCACAATTTTGCTCTGTTTGGCGGTAAGGGTGACTCTCTGATCGTCAAACTCCTTGGGCCGGATGGTAATCATATCCTGCTCTTCCGCCATCCAGTTGACTTCATTCAGGAAAACATCGTAATTCCCGGAATTGCGGATATAGGAGTTATTCGCGAAATCGGAATCGCCGATGACCATGATGGCTGCTTTCTTTTTATTGTCCAACGTTTTCGAAGCTACCACCGCCATGGAAACCGGACCCTTCACGTCCCGGTCCGAATTATATTCCACATTCTTGTTCATGTAGTCGGCTTCTGCCCAACTGCTGGGACTGCTGCGGAAAAGCACCCTTGTGGTGAAACCGCTGCCGCCTTCCGTCCCGGCCTGTACCGAGCATGCCAGCGGGTAAAAGGTCATGACGCTGAAATCTTTGAAGACATCGGAATCCTCATATTTGCTGACCAGGGGAACTTCCGGACCCATTCCGAATAACTGTCCCACGCCGCTGGCATCGACAATGATATTGTCGCCGATCTCAACCTTATATTCTTTCAGAAATGCCGCCAGTCCCGGCTTCCAGTTCTGGGGATCGACCATCACGAACAATTTTCCGCCACTGTTCACATAACTTTTGATCGAATCCAGTTCAAAGGGGAAGAAATCGGATTTTGGTCCGGCGATCACCAGCACTGAGCAGTCTTGGGGAATGGATTTTTCCTGCGCCAAATTGATGGTCTTCACGGCATAATTTTCCTTTTTGATGCCGTCCGCCGCAGTTTTATAACCCTGTGCACCCTCATCTTCAATCTGCCGCTCTCCGTGCCCGACCGTAAAATAGATGGTTTTATCCAGCTCCCGGGTTACTTTGATCAGGGCATTCGTCAGATTGCTCTCGTTCAGTTCGGTGAGTGTTTCCTTTTTATTGCCGCAGGTAACAACCACGGTATTATACTGTTTTACATCATACTGACGGGCAATCTGGGGCTGCTGGTTGGGGTCCACGAATTCATATTTCACGAATTTGGAACGATAGGAATACTCCTCCAGCAAATCCTTGGCCATGGTTTCATCCGATTGTTTATAAAAAGCGTAAATTTTGACATCTTTTTTCATGTCGTTGAGGACCGACTTGGTCTGTTCGGCCAGGCTGAACAGTCCCTTTGCGGTCATGTCCGCGCGGGCACTGTGACGGTTGCTGATGAATGCCAGAAATACCACAATTCCCAAAACCAGCACCGCGGACACAACCGTGTTCGCCCCGTATTGCAGCGATCTTCTGTTCAGTTTCTTCTGGCGAAGCTGGATGCGGTAATAAGCGCCCACGCCGCCCAGAATCAGGCCTAAAATCAGGGAGATGGTGGAGATCCAATCCCAGATCTGGTTCAGCGAAAAGTTCACAAAACTGTAGGCGAACATCAGGATTCCCACAATCAATGCAATGTTTGCATAGCGTTTCATTTATCTTTTGACCTCCTGTTTTTTCACTTTTATCACGATTCAAAAACTCTCAAGAGCCCCGATGGAATAAATCAGGCTCTCCATTTAAATGATTCTAAAGATTTCTGCGTGAGATAAATTCCGAACACGCTGAACAACAGATAGTAGATCACATTTTTCGAATCGATCACACCCTGGGCGAAATCCTCAAAGTGATTGATTATCGATAAATAATTAAGGATATCGGCAAGATTTTGACCCGCGTAGTTTGCGGCCCAGCCGATCACCCACAGCAGCAGCGATAGGCCGAACCCGCCAATGGCGGCGATAATCTGGTTTTCGGTCAGCGAAGATATAAACAGCCCGCCGGCAATGAAGGCGCTGCCCAAAAGCAGCAGTCCGATATAACCGGAGAGCACCGGCCCGAACTCCGGATTACCGTAAATAAACAGCAGGGACATGAACACCATGGTCGGAAGCAGCATCACGAAATAGAAGACCACACCGGCAAAAAATTTGCCCAGAACAATATTATTCACCGATAAGGGCGATGTATAAAGCAGTTCAATCGTTCCGGAACGCTTCTCTTCCGAGTAGAGCCGCATGGTCACCAGCGGCAGCACGAACAGGGAAATGAGGGCCAGGTTCCAGAAATAGGGGCGGATCAGCTGCAGATTGATGTTGAATTTCTGCATCGGCGCCCGGTACTGCTGGGAGCGGACCATCGCCATGAAAGCGGCTTCCACAAAACTGCTCAGGTACAGATAAAAGAAAATACCGGCAATGATGGTGAAAGCGGCGATGACGATGTACGCAATCGGTGAATAGAAAAAGTGTTTTAATTCTTTTTGAAATACAGCATATGTTTTTTTCATTTTCAGGCTACCTCCTCTTTTGTAGTCAGGTGCAGGAAGATTTCTTCCAGCGAGTAGGCTTCCGTCCGGAGTTCATACAATCCCAGTCCATTGTCAATCAGTGCTTTCGCCAGATCCCGGCGGATGTCGGTGCTGGTTTCCAGGGTGAAGTGTAGACGGCTGTTGTCTGTGCTCTTCTTTTCCGCGGAAATAACTTCGCTGAAATTGCTGAACACGGAGCGGGCGGTCTGCTCATCTCCTTCCAGTTCCACCACTGTTTTTTCATTTCCCTTCAGCCTGCGGGTCAGATTGACCGGCGTATCCTGCGCCACGACCTCTCCCTGGTTGATAATTACCACCCGTCCGCAGGTCATTTCCACCTCCGGCAGAATGTGGGTGGAAAGGATAATGGTATGGTCTCCGCCCAGTTTTTTGATGAGCTCGCGGATTTCAATAATCTGCCGGGGGTCCAGCCCCACCGTGGGTTCATCCAGAATCAGCACATCCGGGTCGTTGAGCAGGGCCTGTGCCAGCCCGACGCGCTGACGGAAACCTTTGGACAGACTGTTGATAACCTGATGCTGCACCGCCTGCAATCCGGCTTTTTCTATGGAACCTGAGATGGCGGTTTTCTTTTTATCGGAAGGAATGCCCTTGATTTTGCTGACAAAATCAAGATATTCCACAACCCGTAAATCACTGTAAAGTGGAGGGTTTTCGGGAAGATACCCGATTCGTTTCTTAATTTCCATCGACTGTTCCCAGATATCATACCCGGCAACTTTCGCATCGCCCGAGGTCGGGGGCATGTAGCAGGTCAGAATCTTCATGGTAGTGGTCTTTCCGGCGGCATTCGGCCCCAGAAGCCCCAGGACTTCCCCTTTGCGGACATCGAAGGAAACGTCATGAATTGCCCGTTTTTCACCGTAATAACGTGTCAGGCCTTTCACCTCAATCACTTTTACACCTCCGTTGCTTGTTGATTTTTCATTTTTCCAGTTGACTATCTATTATATATGCTTATGAACAAAATTACTTTCGACGGAATCATTACAGGCCGGACCCGTCTCCTGCCCGGATCGCCGCCGCTGTCTCCGTATCTTCTGCATCTTTTACCGAGACCTCATTTTCCACCGCTTCAAATACCAGTTTGGTCTGGTCAATGAAAGTTTCCAGCAGATTCAAATTATTTTCCACTTCCTCCGGCCGGGGAAGATATTTGGCAAATTTTACCATATCGGCGAATTCCAGCACCTCCAGGGCGCTGTTCCGGTATTCCGGCCCGATGGCCGCTTCCTCCAGCGATTCGCCAATCTCGATGGTGGTCTCCTCCAGCGCCTTGACGAAATACCTGTTTTCCAGATAGCGGCGCAGAATATCCGATATCTCCGTGAATAACAGCTTCTGTTCCCCATTCTCCAGCATCTCCCGCCAGCGCGGCTGCAACGCGGCCAATGCTTCCAGCGCAATTTCGTGAGCCGGACGGATCACCTCCCGGCGGATCAGGGGCACTCCCTTTTTCCTTCGCCGGATGACATAAATCGCCGCCGCCCCGATGCCCAGAATGAGCAGAGCCGCCAGCCCGTTCAGAATCCACCTGCGGTAATTGAAGGGAATGGCCTGGGGCGCTTTGATATCATGGATTTCCGCATCATCGGAAGTCAATACGCTTTTTACGTAAATTTCTATCGGTTCGGACTGTATAATCTGATACTTCGAGGAGGTATCAGAAGCGGCAAAGGCTACCGGGAAAGGGGGAATCACAAATTTTCCGGTATCGAAAACGGAAATGCTGTAATCAAATTTCTGCGTGATCAGGTTGTTTTCTTCCACCGGATCATGAATCACATAATCCTTGATTTCAAACTGGCCCAGGTTGGCGCCCGGTCCCGGCTGCTGAATATGAAGGTTCTTATCGTGCTGTATGGTCAGGCTGTAGGTAATACGATCGCCGATAGTGATCTGTGATTTATCCACTTGCGCGTTCACGGTAATCAGAGATTGTGCGGCGGAGAGCAGGGAAAAACCCGCGAAGAGGCAAATCACTGTCGTCAGAAATATGCTTCCGGGATAAAAATATCTTTTATTTAAACTTGGCTTCATAGATTTCAACCTGTTCCGCTTTCATCAAACGTTCAATAAGCCGCTGGTAGGCTTCCTGCTGTTTTTCCTGTATAAAATCCTGGGCAACCTTATCCTTCACTTCGCTGAAGGGCGGGACCTTCTTAACCTTCCCGTTTTTGTCCTTTTCGGCATATTTATCTTTGTTAGCCTTGTAATAGACTTCCACATCCGCATTGGAATATTTATCCAGATTGACTTCTTTTTGAATCTCCTGCTGCAGAAGCTTCTGGCTCATCAATGATTTCTCAGCCTGCAGAACACCTTCGCGCACATCTTTGGCTTTGTCCAGGCCCTGGCGTTTGGCGGAGTCGTAGAGCAGCTCCTGGGCGATATAGTTTTTAAGAAATTCAAGTTTCTGCTGGCGGGTCTTGACCTGATCGCGCATATAAACCGGCAGGTTGTTCATTTCATATTCCAGATCACCGGTGGTGATGCGGCGATCGCCGATCTTCGCGATGACGTCCCCCGGCCTGGAGGCCGGTTTCTGCGATTCGTCCAGCGCCGAGGTTTGCTCGATGACCTGCCGGGCGTCGGTGGACCGTTTCATGCGCTCCAGGCATTCCACCACTTTTTTATTGATTTCGTTCCGAAGATTTGAATCGGGATAGAGATATTTTATCCTTAAATAATAGGCCAGCGCATTTTCGTAATCCTGCAGGCGGTCGAAATAAATATTTGCGATCATGTAGGAAATGTTGGCCTGCTCTTTTTCGCCGAGCTGATAGTTTTTGAGATAATCCTCATATTCCTGCACCGCCTGATGGTATAGCTGCTGATTATAAAGGACATTGGCCAGTTCCCGTTTTTTCTGCGGGGAAATCCGGGATTTGGGAGAGGAATTGCATCCGGCCAGAACAGCCAGTATCACGGACAGCGAAATAATAGCAGCAAATAAATAGTTGTTTTTCAATGCAGGTAGAAGCCTTTTTTGATCCAAGAACATTTCAAAATCCTATCAGGTTATTTTTAAAAAAACGTTAGGTTCCCGATTTT
Source organism: Calditrichia bacterium (assembly GCA_037381445.1). Classification (GTDB taxonomy): domain Bacteria; phylum Calditrichota; class Calditrichia; order RBG-13-44-9; family RBG-13-44-9; genus JARRQT01. Next base: position 5,849 of record JARRQT010000053.1, on the reverse strand, counting down.
TTCAAATTTAGTGGAATCGCCTGGCGCGCATGCGGAAAAATCGTGACAGCGGTTTGACATAGGACTGGTCGGAGTCCGACGCCGGGCAGGCGTTCTTCCAGCGGATCGATCAGGCGGATGGCTACCAGGTCGTTACGACGGTTTGCGATCTGAAGATCTTTGTCGAAGCCTTCGGCCAGAAAATCGCTGATCAGAAATACAGTGGCCCGGCGCTTCAGAATCTGATTCATATATTCCAGCGCCACCGCGATATCGGTCCGGGTGGACCTTTCCACGTCGCGGCTGGTGGCAAAATAGAGCAATTCTCTCACGACCCGGAGGATGTGCCTTCGTCCCTTATGGGGCGGAACAAACTTTTCAATCCTATCGCTGAAAATAACCAGACCTACCTTATCGTTGTTGCGAATGGCGGACGAAGCGAGCAGCGCGGCAATTTCGATCGCGACATCGCCCTTCATCTGATTGCGGCTGCCGAAACTCTCCGAGGAACTGGCGTCAAACAGAATCATGACCGTCAGTTCTCGTTCCTCGTCGAACACCTTCACAAAAGGATGGTTCATGCGCGCGGAGACATTCCAATCGATAGTCCGGACGTCGTCGCCGGGCTGGTATTCGCGCACCTCGGCGAATTCCATACCCCGGCCCTTGAACACCGAATGGTATTCCCCGGCAAAAACTTCGTTCACAACGCCGCGGATGCTCAATTCGATTTGCCTGACTTTTTTCAGAAGTTCTTTTGTTTCCATAAGCAATACATCTTCAGGGGCCCTATCCAATTCCGATCAATCCCGGAATCCGGTTTTGCGGCCCGAATTAAGGTTGATTTATTCAACGAACAAGTATTCTGTTTGCACGTCCCTGACGTATCAGGGCACTTCGATCTGATTCAGAACCCGGCGGACCACATCCTCCGTGGTAACTTCCTCGGCTTCCGCCTCGTAGGTCACAATCAAACGGTGCCGCAGCACATCCATGCCGATTGCCTTTACATCTTCCGGCGTAACGTATCCGCGCCGCCGCAGAAATGCGTGCGCCTTGGCCGCCAGCTTCAGATTGATGGAGGCACGCGGCGAAGCCCCGAAGGCGATCAGCGGCGTCAAATCTTTCAGGCCGTATTCTTCCGGATTGCGGGTAGCAAAAACAATATCCACGATGTAGCGATCGATCTTTTCATCCATATATACTTCATTAACTACCTTGCGGGCCCGCAGAATATCATCGGGGGTGACCACCGGATCGGGCGCGGCGCCATTACCGGAAGTCATGCGCTGCATGATCAGCAGTTCCTCATCCTTCAGAGGATAGGTGATATGCAGCTTCAGCATGAAACGGTCCACCTGCGCTTCCGGCAGCGGATAAGTCCCTTCCTGCTCAATGGGATTCTGGGTGGCCATCACCAGAAAGGGCTCCTCCAAGGAATACGTATGATCTCCGATGGTAACCTGGCGTTCCTGCATGGCTTCCAGCAGGGCGCTCTGTACTTTCGCGGGAGAACGGTTGATTTCATCCGCCAGAATAAGGTTCGAAAAGATGGGGCCTTTGCGGACGGCAAATTCGCCCGTTTTCTGATTATAAATCAAAGTTCCCAAAAGGTCGGCCGGCAGCAGGTCCGGGGTAAACTGAATTCTCTGAAATTTGGTTTGAATAACAGAAGAGATGGTTTTGACGGTCATGGTTTTGGCAAGTCCCGGCACACCTTCCAACAGGATGTGGCCGTTACACAGCAGACCGATCAGCAGGCGCTCCACCATGTAATTCTGCCCGACGATGACCTTTCCCACTTCTCCGGTTATTTTTTCGACAAAGGCACTTTCGCGCTGGATTTTTTCGTTAATCGCTTGAATATCGACGCTCATTGCTCCTCCTTTAATTCAACTTGGCTGGAATCCGGATTGCGTTTTTGCTTCAGCAGAAAAGCTTCAATGGTTCCGTAAATATTAGTAAAATCGGCGGGATCAACATTCTTCCCGGCAAATTTCAAAAGATCCAGTTTTTCCAGTACCCGGATCAGATTATTTTTATCCTTCTCGTCCATATCCAGATCCCGGAGCTGGTTCACAATCTCCTGTGTACTGGACTCCCGGGCATGCAGAGAAAATTCCTGATCGAGATACTCCCTGAATATGCGGGAGAGCTTTCCGGTCATTTCATTCAGATTGGTCCCGCGGGGATCTACTTCATGGCTCAGCCGGTCCAAATACTGTTCCGAAAGGGGTATGACGGGCGCGGGCTGAAGCCGGGCTTCTTTCCGCCGTTTGAAGAAAAGCAGCAGAAAATAGAAAATTGCCGCGAAAAAAATGACCAGCAGGGCGATATAAATCACCGGCTTCACCTTTCCGCCACCGGGTTCGGGCAAAGGATCGGTGACTTCCACCATCACCCGCTGGGAAGAAAGCTGGTCTTCTTCCCCCGTTTGGCGGTTTACATATTTGACCACTACCCCGTCAATATAGGCCATCCCCATTTCCAGCGGCCTGAAGCGATAGGTAATGGATTTGATGGAACGAAACTGACCGTTATCGAGCGGCTCAAGCCGGTTTTCCGAACCGCTCCCTTCCAGCAGCAGATTGGTGAGCACCGGCTGTGAAACGGGTTCAATCTGATAGCGGTTCAGTTCTCCAATCCAGGATAATTCGATGTGAAACACCACCGGACGGTTTAAGGGCGTATTGCTGGATTCCACAAATGTTTTTAACTGAATTTGACTGTTTTGTTGGGGACTGCTTTGAAGTGAATCTGGTGTTTGAGAAAAAAGCGGGGTGATAGCCAGGAAAAATGCCGCAAAAAACCAAATGTACTTTTGTTTTGCTATGTCCATATATTTCAGATTCCAAAAATAAAGGTTAAAATATACCTGAGTGAATTAATAAAGTTCCTGCGTTTTTAAATTCATATAAAAACCCTGTTTTATGCAGCTTAAACAGGGTTTTGGAATTTTCAAAAGTCATGGTCTGAACTACATTCTTCAAACTTTTTTTATTTAACGGAGGCCGAAACCTTTTTGGGTGAACCGGATGAAAGACTATCTGCGCTGGCCTTGTTATCCTGCAGGAACGGCAAATCATCTATATTTTTGCCCAGATTATCCAACTCATACTTTGCATCGTCGGCAAGGTCATGGTTGGGGTATTTTTCGAGGAACTCAGTGTAATACTTTCTGGCCTTCTCCTCATTCTGCAGATAATTGGCATTAATAAATCCAATCATAAAAAGCGCTTTTGAAGAATAGACACCATTTGGATACTCATCCAGAATTTTCTGGAAATCCATTTCGGCATCGCTCCATTTTTCTTTTCCCATATATTGATAGGCCAGGTCAAAATATTCCTTTTCTCCCGCTTTGCTGCCACAACCCGCGGAAAAAATTACGAAGAGAAGCAGAACCAGAAAGCCAATCATTCCCTTTTTCATATGTCCTCCAAAATAAAATTAAATAAAGTTGCGCCAATTTATATTCGCTATTTTGAAAATGCAAGTTTTTAGAGAAATTCACTCTTTTCCCGACGCATTTCAATTATTCTGCAATTACCGGTTCGATTATACTTCCATTTGGAAGACCGGTTTCTCATTTTTTAAAACAAAAATAATTGATCTCGCGGAGAAAGCAGTCCCGCCCTTGTTCACCAAAAAATAGTAAACATAAATATTCCATATTCGAAAATTATGCTTGACAATATCCGGAAAGTTCTTTATTATATGTGTGAACCTGTGTTCACTACCATGAAAGTCATGATGAGCACAGGTGAGATTTTCACCAAAATTTCTTGAGAAAACGGAGGAAATAAGATGAAAGAACTGACCACCCGCCAAAAGGCTGTATTGGAATTTATTTCCAAATACACCAATGAGCACGGCTATCCTCCCACCTACCAGAACATTGCCGACGCCTTCGGTATTGTTTCCAAACACGGGGTCGTCCGCCACCTGGTGGCGCTGGAGCGCAAGGGCTATATTCAGCGCAGCGATACGCTGGCCCGCAGTATTCGCATCGTGCATCCCCGCTACCAATCCGCGCCGGATATGGCTCAGGTGCCGCTGGTAGGGCGTGTGTCTGCCGGATATCCCATCCTGGCGGAAGAGAACATCGAGGATTACGTGATGCTGCCGCGCACCCTGGTGAAATCCGAGGGCCGCTACTTCGCCCTGCGGGTGCAGGGAGACAGTATGGTGAACGCCGGCATTCTGGACGGGGATATGGTGGTTGTGCAGTCCGCCAGCACAGCCCGGTCCGGAGAAATCGTGGTGGCATTGATTGAAGACGAGGTGACCGTGAAACGCCTGATTTCCGAGAGCGGGCAGAATTTCCTGAAAGCGGAAAATCCGGCATATCCCAATATCTTCCCGCAGAGCGAGTGGAGCATTCAGGGAAAGGTCATCGGACTGGTTCGGGACAATATCTATTGAGGGTGAAATGAAACCAAAAAATCAGCAGGAGCTGCGCGAGGAAGAGGAAATGCAGCCTACCGAAGAGGAATTCTTTCAACTGCCGCGCGCCGAATACATGGTGGAAGATCTGCAGGGCGACCGCTCTCGGCAGATCGGCGACCTGGTAACCAATCCCTCGCAGCACATTTCCGGCAGGTTTACGGTGCCGGTCACCGACAACAGCATGCAGGGGGCGGACATCAAGGCCGGGGATTACGTGGTGGTCAAAAAGGAAGACGGCTACCCCGAGGGCTGCATCCTGGCCGTGCAGTTGGGAAGCCGGCAGATGGTGCGGCGATATTCCCGGGTGGCCGGACGCATCCATCTGCAGTGCGATCCCCCGTCCCGGCAGATCATCATCGTGGAAGACCACACACCGGATTTCAGCATTCTGGGACAGGTGGTGCAGGTGATCCGGGAAATCAAATGACCGGAGGCAGATGAAAGAGAGATACGAAACGAACGATGTTGCTGGCTGTCCTGAAAAACGGGATTCCCGAAAGACAGACCGTCAGCGTGCGACGACTATGAATATGGGCGAACGGAGAAATTTTTCTGTTCGATTATTTGAAACAGGCTATTCCACTGCAACTGATCCGGCGCGGGCGTATCCGGAAGAAAGCGGAGCATCTCCGGCCTGAAAAAGCAGAACGGTCCCCGCGTCGGTGCAGGAAAGAAATCAATCCCATTACCGGCGAGGGAATGAAAGATGTATTATGAAGATTTATTTGAACCCATCGAAGTCATCACTCTTTTCCGGAATGGCAAAATAATTCCCCTGAAATTTCGCTGGAATGGCCGGGTATATAAGGTAAAGCAAGTGACCGGACAGTGGCGGGAGAGCCAGGGAAGCGTCCAAAATCATCACTTCTCGGTACAGGCGGACGGCTCCGATTGTTTCGAGTTATTGTTCAACGGCGCAGATTTCTCCTGGAAGCTGGCCCGGGTCTGCCTGGACGGATAAAGTGATTGAAAAAAGCGCCGGAAACGGATGCAGGCACTATATATGAACAATTGCGGCGATGGCCGCGCAACAAAAACAACGACAAGATCAAAAAATTATTAAAATATAAAGGAAAACACCATGGAAGCCGTCATTCAAAAAACCGCCAGGCGCGGCCGGCAGCGGGCCAAATCCGATAGCCATATTTCTCTGGATACCGATCTGCTGCTCAAACTTTATGAGCTGCTGCAGGGCGAACGGGATATGGTGCGGGTGTACAGCAATGCACTGGAGAGTGAACTGTGCTTTGTCAACCCGGAATTTCCGGATTCCGAGCAGGTCAACGCGGACTGCCCGGTATACACCACGCGGGAACTGGCCTATGTTATCTCCCTCTCCCGGGAAGATTTCCTACGCTTTCATTACCTGAAGACCCGCCTGGTGGGATAAACCTGACCTATCAATAGATAATTCCGGTTTT
>JARRQT010000052.1:17159-37824 GCA_037381445.1 Calditrichia bacterium | reverse complement strand
GTTAAAAACGCACCCGAAAGAGATTCTGCCGGATGTGTGGATTTCCGGTGAAATCCCCCGCCTGACCGAATACGAATACATTGATGAGACATACCAAGAGCGAATTCTGGAGAGTTATATCCATGATGAGATACATGACGATATGGCCCTTATCCTCAAAACAGAAAAGGGACTCATTGTTCTGCTGGGGTGCAGTCATGCTGGTCCGATTAATACATTGAAACACGCCCTGCGGGTAATGGAAGAGAATAAAATCTTCGCCGTCATCGGCGGCATGCATTTGCAGCGGGCTCCGGATGAAAAAATTGACAAGGTGGTACAAAATCTCATCTGCCTTAATCCGGAATATATTATCCCGCTTCACTGTTCGGGATTCCGGGTGTTGAATCGACTTTTCAACATTTTCAGGGACCGGGTCCTGCTATTTAATGTCGGTGACTCTTTTCAAATCTGATCAGCGGGAAATATCCTGCAGATAGCTATTATTTCTGCGCCTCCAGCAGAGCCATTTTCCCCTTCAAGCGGATTTTTTGTATTTTTTTGAATCCCGCATCTCTCAGCCACGCCTTCATCTCAGCGGTGCTGTATGCATGTCCCCTCTCCGTGTTAACCAGCATATTTACGGCGAACAACAGACCGTCCGTGGGGCCGGTTTTTTGGGGATTGAGGAAAAAATCGCGGATGACAATTTTGCCGCCCGGCTGCAGGGAATGATATACCCGCTTTATGAGTGCCGCGTTCTCCTCCGGGCCGTAGATATGCAGTATACTGGAAAGAAGGGCCGCATCATAACTATTCCCGAAGTCATCCCGGAGAAAATCTCCTCCCATAAAATGAAGCCGGTCCCGGGCCGGAGAGGAACGGAAAAAATCGCGGGCCAGCGGTTCCGTTTCCGGCGAGTCAAAAACCGTGGCCTGCAACTTGGGGTATTTTTCAGCGAAACCGATCGCGAACAATCCCGGACCGCCCCCCAGGTCCAGCAGATGCCTGTGATCCTGCAGTGAAATCCCACTGAGCATGGCATCCAGATTTTCCTTTTCGCGCTGCGCCATAGAGAGAATAAAATTGCGGTGATTCCGATGGACGGACTTCTTTTCCGCTTCCCGGTACGGCTTACCCGAGTTCAGCACCTCGGGAAGATGCACCCAGCGGTTCAGCAGCCGCCACTCATGCACAAACCATTCTTTGAATAATGGAAATTCCTCAGGGGAAAAAACATCCTTTAACGCTTCGGGAATATGATAGCGGTTGTCTTCTTTAGCCAGATAGCCAATGCCACAAAGGGCATTCAGCAAAATTTCAGTTCCCCGCCGGTCCCAATTGAAATTTGCGGACACTTCTGAAATACCGACATTTTTCCTTTCAATGATATAATCGAACAAACCGGCTTCCGCGGCGGACAGCAGCACCACCGCTCTTCGGTAGCGGAAGACATCATCAAGGAGCATATTCTTTGTTTTCATAAAAACGGCATTTCCGGTTATTTTGGAGTGAAAAGTAAAAGGAAAAAATCGGGTTCGCAAAATGTTTATCAAATAGCATGGTTACCAACGCCATTGCAGAAATCCCTCCAGGCGCTGTTCCCGCGGTCGCAAATAACGATAGTAGATACCGGGACTCAGCACATTACCGCTAATCTGCTGTACCCGGACTTCCCCATACTGCAGAAGCTCGGACGCCCAGAGCAGCGTTCCGGAGACATTCAGGGAGTTGCCGCCGATAAAGGGCAAAGGAAAGCCCCATTCAAAATTGTAAGCGAACGGATGTGCATTTCTGAACTGGAGGAATTGGAGATAGACAGGCCAGAAGCGTTCCAGCGATATCCCCCCGCCCAGGGAAGCGGTCTTCATGCCTTGGCCTATTTCAAAATTCCACAGCGGCGATAGCCCAATTCCTTTATGCACGGGCAGGTACCATTGCTGATTCAGCGCCAGCCGGTAGCTATCATAAATTTGATCGAATTTGTAGTTCAGCCGGAAATTCCACAGGCCCCGGCTCAAAATTCTGCGGGAGAAGGCAAAATCGACGAGGCCGGTTTTTCCGAAACTCCAGTTTTTCAAATACAAGTTCCCCGACCAAAATCCGCCGGCAACGCTGCGGGAGAGACCGCCATTCCAATACCATTCACTCTCCAGGTAATTCGTAATCTGATAAAATTGATAACTCCCTTCATACTTGCTGGCAGCAAACCGGCCCTCGCTAATATTCCATCTGTTTCTGTGGCTGGCGGTCATTCCCATTGAAAATAAACCCGATTTCCAAAGACTGCCGGAGAATGCGGTCCGGTAATTCTGCAGGTTTTCATCAGGGAACTGTTCGCCTTCAACCAGCCAGTTCCCACGACCGGGCAGGTAGCCTGTCAGATACTGGTAATATGACGATCGGCTTTCCAGCCCGTCTGCCCGGAAAGAGGCGCGGCAGGTTAAGACACTGGCATCCAGTCCCAATGAGGACAAAGTCTGCTGCCTGAACTGCACCCGGGGGCTGACATGCCAGGCCGGCTGGCTGAAAAACAGCCGGTAATCCTGCAATTGTGCTTCCTCAGTTTGAATCCAGCGGACATCTGCACCGATTTGCCGATTTAAGTCAGCAAAGAATTCATGGCTGTAATACTGGTCGTAAAAATGCCGAAACCGGTAGGAGACAGCCGCTGATCGATTCTTCTCGCCCCGTATCCATAAATCCCTGACCTGGGGACCGCTGCTGCGCCAGTTTCCTTCTTCCGAAATCGCCAGGCGGGTGTCGCCGATATCCCGTTGAAAACCGTAGCGGTGAGGCAGCAGAATACCCTCTCCGCTCAACGAGGACCGGTAATTGTATTCCAGCAATCCCTGAACCGCATTGGCGGCATTCCGGATCAGAAAAGGATCGCCCGTATACGTTTCGCCCCAGTAGGAGAATGTCTGCTCCATGCCCCGAATCAGATTTCGAGTGACCTGATTTTTGAACAGGGTCATCTGGTAATCGGACCAGGTGGCCGGATCGCGCGCCGTTTCAGTGGCGGATGAAAGCCATTCCAGAAAATCAGGTTCTCCCAGAAACGGCTGCGGCTGATGGATCAGAATCTGCCCCGTTCCGAAAAAGATGGTTCCCGGACCGGAAATTTCAAAAACTGTCTTATTCTCCACAGACACGGCATCTTGCAGAACTCCGTTGAGGCGAAACGGCAATGCACTGATGCCTGCGGTTTCCAGCACCAAAGGTCCGGCAGCCGGATCAAAACTCACATATCCGGCCCAGCTATTGCCCTGGCGCTCCAGATAAAGAATAACCGGAATTGAGGTCCGGATTTGCAGCCCCCCCTGCCGGAAGTTTGTTCCTTCCACCAGAAGAACGGCCTCCGGATCTGCCGGCGAACGATATTTTACCCAGGTCAGCCGGGCGTCTCCCTGCCACACAGGCGTTGCAGCCATTCCCGAGCGGCTCCACACAATGTCCTCCACCGCATTATTTCTGTAATCCCGAATCTGGCGCCACTCCCCATTTCCCATAGCCATTGGCATTGGGCTGAGTTTCCGACTCAAACTGCACGACACTATGCCCGAATACACCCTGCCGTCCGGTTGCCAGACCACGATTCTGCCTGACGCGCCAGTCGGCGACATCATCCGCCAGCAAATGGATATTCAACTGCTTGCCGTTTTTCCCGATTCGCACATTTCCGTTTCCCTGATCTTCAAAATTCCCCAGGTAGTTATACTGGACCGTATAAGAATGAGGCGTTCCACCGTCCATCTGGTCGAAAACAATGACATGGTTACCGCCGGCGTAAAAGAGGTGACGGGTGAGATAAACATCGCCGATGACATGAGAGAGACCGGCCGCAGCGAATTGAGGAGTGGAAAATCCGTAATCCAGTCTTCCGCCCGGTTCATCGCCAACCAGCGGATTGGGATCGGTGCCGTAACCATCTACGAGAACCGTACTGTTTGCCTGGGGCGAAATGAAGTAATCGCGATTGGGGTCCCCGGTGCCGCCGCCATATCCCCCGTCAATGATCCAGTCTTCAGCCAGCGCCGACAGCTCGAAACTGAAGGGATCAATTTGCTCATGCACATCGGCAAACCAGCGCTCCCTCTCATCAACCAGACTGACAAAAAATCCGGGCGCGATCTGGCGGTCCTTCAAAATGACCTGACCCATATCCGCATAAAACTTTCCGGGGAAGAACGGGCTGCGGAATTTTCTGACAGGAAATTCACGATAGGCCGCCAGTGCCTCAATCATATTCGCGTTGTATTGAGGGAATTCAGGCTGGCTGTCTAACCAGGTGTCCCAGTAAATCCCGGAATTCGCCTGGGAGACAATAAGTGGAAGGTAAAAATTCCGGATTTCATAAGAATCATCAAACTGAGTGTACTGACCGCTTCCCTTTTCGTTATCCAGCACCCAATTTACCATTCGTTCCAGGTAGGGATGAGCGAATAGGCTGATATCCATGGTATTGGCCAGGTGGACCGAAAAGGGCCCCAGGTATCCAAGAATATAATGCGCATAGTAAGGTCCTTCCCCGTAACCGCCGTCAGGGGCCACGAGGCCCAGGCTTTGCGATTTGCGAAAGTTGGTCTATCCCGGACCGGAATAAATCATTTCTGCTATAATACAGATATTCCCCGATATTATCGAAAGTGAGTGCGCTGGTGCAAACCGCAATTGCCATAACGGTGACATGATTGTTGCGGGGGGTAATTTTAAAAGCATTGACCAGTTGTTCTACAACTTCCAGCACCTTTCTCTTGGTATCAACACGTATTTGAGGAGGCAATTCTTCCTGCAGCAGATCGTATGTCACGCAGAGGGATGGGACCGCTTCGGCGCTCTGCAGATAGTCCCCCCAACCGGAATTCGGTTTTCCCCCTTCAAGATCCGCAATTGCCGGTGGTTCAGGAAGTCTGTCAAGTAAATCGATCGTTTTGTGGAGATAAGCCGGGTCCTTTTCTATGCAATACAGAAGGGCGCATGCTTTGGCCTGTCGGGCAATCTCCGTCACCCGGCCATAGCGCGGGAGCACAGGTTGATCCGCTTTTTGACGGACAAGCCGATACCACCGGTCGTATGGGGCTCTGTTTTTCCTGATCTTAATGAGATTTATCTGATAAGCCGTCAAAAGCCGCGTTTGCGGCGGTAAGCCTGCCGAAGACATGCAGGTCAGCTCCAGCCGGTCGGGCATAATATATTCTCGCCATCCCGGTTTCTTGTAGCGGCTGTAGAGAACACCTTCGCCCAGATATTTTCCAAAATTTTGCAAGGAATTTAAAACGGTGCCTGCAGCGGACTCTGCTTCTGTTTGGACTTGTTTTGCGTCCCAACCACGGCATTTTGAGGAAAAGCCTGCAGCAAAACAGAAGAGGAAAACAATCAAACTAGAAAAATGAAATCCCTTCATAAAATCGCCGTTTGTAACTCCCATGTCAAATTATCCGTAAAAAGAGTAATGATCAGGAGCAGGGTAACACAACTGTTTATTCAATATAGAAAACTGACCACAAAAAACCACAATTATTCTGAGGCAGGAGTAATGAACTGAAATCAATGAAAAAGCGAACTCTCGGTAATACCGCCCGGCAAATCCGGGAGGGGATATTTCTGCCTGAATAAAAGCANNNAATCATATTTTATTTTGGAAAAATTGAGCAAACTTTGTTAAATTTCCAAATGGCATTCAACCGGCTCATGATATTCAAACATGGAATCTGACCACCAATTTCCCGGGTACTAAAAAATGAATCGAAAATATTTGCAGTATTTGCTTATGACAGCCCTGGTAGTGGGTTCCTTTTATCTGCTCCAGACATACTACCCCGAGATACACCCATTGTCACAGACCGATTTTTCAGTTACGGAGGAACAGGCAGTTGAATCCGCAACAACCTATCTGCCTGCAAAATATCAGAAACAGGATATGGACAACACCTCCAGTTTTATTATCGATAAAAAATATTTTGAGCGTCCCGCTGCGGAAACCCAAAGCATCATCAAAGCAATTGGCATCGAGCCTTTCCGTTATTGGAAGATGGAATTCAGTTCCAGCGAAACCCGCCGGAACGCATTTTCATTCACCTCGGGAGAGGAGCAATCCGTGAAAGCCCAAACCGACAATTCTTTCCTGGTCCATCTTTCCCCAAAGGGTAAACTTCTGCAGCTTGATTTTGAACAAGTTTTTACCAGATTGTTGAAAGATAGCCTGGCAAAATCGGGCATGCCGGTAAGTGAGGAAAGTGAAGCTGACGCTCGGAAAGGGAGCCTTACTTTCCTGCAAAAAAACGTTACTGATACCTCGTTCCTGCAGCCAGTGAAATCGGAAATCAAAGCGGATTCCATCTTCAATATCTATCAGTTTGATTATGCCGGAAAGATAAAATCACAAAATGTTTATTACACAGTAAGAGTCCTTCAGGGACAAATCATATATTACGATTTTTCCCTGACTGCGCCGGGAGCATCTTCTTCCGGCTCTTTTTCCGATGAAATGAAAGGGGCCGTTGCTTTCGGTATTTACGAGGTAATCATAATCGTTCTGTTAATCATTTGCATTCTGATATATTTTATTCGTTTTTCGCGGCAGGACTTCATCAGCTTCAAGATTTCACTGCCGGTCGTTTACGTGGTTGCGGTAAGCGCCGCTGTCAGCTCATTTTTCCAGATTTCCACAGCCCATCTGTGGGTCCAGATTGCCATGGTCATCGTTTCCGTTCTTTTTCAATCCCTTGGTGTTCTCTTTCTATATACAATCGGGGATGCTATGGCCCGCCAGCAGTGGACCGCCAGACTTAGCGTCACCGATTCCTTCTATCAGGGAAAATTTTTCACGCTGGCCAGCGGCCGGGCGGTTATCAAAGGGATCGCTCTCGGTGTGATTGCGTTGAGCTGGTATGCGCTTTCTCTGTATATTTACTCCCGCCTGTTGGGCGAAAATCTCAGGATGAGGGACGACCTGACCTACTCTTTCGCGTTCATTCTGCCAACCCTGGCGCTTTCACTGGGATATCTGGTTTCAACGCTTTTCCACGAATATTTTTACCGTCTTTTTGCAATATCCCTGCTGCGCGCCTGGCTCAAAAAAACCGTATGGGTCATTGCAGCGGGTACTTTTATCGGCCTGTTTTTTAGGGTAGATCTGGAGGCCGCGAACCTGCTTCTCAAACTGATTTCTCTGGTCATTCCTGCTATGCTCTTTGCCTATTTCCTGGTCCGCTACAATATATTCACAACCATCGTCGGCTATTTTACTTTCCTGCTTCTCTCGCAGGCGGTGATATTTACAAAAACACAGGAGCCTTACTTTCAGCAACTGGGAACGGGCTTCTATTTTATCCTGGGAGCGCTGCTGTTCTCAGGCCTGATCACCATCTGGATAAAGCGTAATGAAGCAGGCCAGCCGTTAAGGTTTGTGCCGGAGTATGTCCGCAAGCGGGATGAGAAGAAACGGCTGATCCGCGAGCTTGATATCGCCAGAACAGTACAGCAGCAATTCCTGCCCAAAGACACGCCCCGGATTCCCAATTACGAGATTGCCGCAAGCTGCCAGCCGGCCTGGGAGGTGGGCGGCGATTATTACGATTATTTCCCCATGGACGATCATTCGCTGGGAATTGTCATCGGCGATGTCTCCAACAAGGGAATTTCCGCAGCGTTTTTCATGACCCTGGTAAAAGGCTTTCTCAAATCGCTCACACGGCATTATTCAAATCCTTCGGATATCCTGCGGGAAACCAACCGCCTGTTTTACAAAGATGTGGAAAGGGGATATTTCATTTCCATGATTTTCGGCATCTTGAATACGGAAACGGGCACTTTCTCCTTTGCGCGGGCGGGACACAATCCCCTTTTATACCTGGTTGAACGGGATGGAGCCGGCAAATGGCTCACTCCTCCCGGTGTCGGCATCGGACTGCTTCCCCCTGAAAAATTCGATCAAACAATTTTCCAGCAGGATTTGAAATTGCAGCCCGGAGATACGGTTGTGCTTTACACCGATGGCTATCCCGAGGCGATGAACAATTCACTCGAGGAATTTGGAGAAGACAGGCTGAGGGAATTTCTGGAAAAAAACAGTAAGAAGCCGCCCCATCAAATCATCAGGATGCTGGAGAGCACTATCGGCCGGTGGGAAGGGGATCAGCCCGCCCGGGACGACCGCACCATCGTGGTGATTAAGCGAATGGAGTAGTTCTAAAAAAACAAGGCACACAGAGAAGACATGCTGCCCGGGAATCTCCTCGTGTGCTGTCATGTTCGATATGTTACATGAAAGTATAGGTCAGGCCTAAAGAAAGCGCCTCTTTCATCTGCCGTTTTTTGGAGATAGTGCTGTCATAAAATATCTGGAAATTAAAATTTACATCCGCATATTTCGCAACCTTTGCTGATAAAATATTGTCCCAGCGCAGCACCACCTGGTTGATAGCCTTCAAATTTGAGAACATTCGGAGATTGGAAGTCAGCAGCATGTTCTGTGCTAGCTGGAAGGAAAAATCGGTAACCGATTCCACGCCTGCTTCGGTTTTGGTCTTTTCGATTTTGGGGGTATTGGGATTATCGGTGTACTGGTTATATTTATTGGTAATAGTTTCCCGCAGCGCAGCGCCCAGGCGGGTATCAAAATTTTCTCCCGGCGAGTACTCCAAACCCACACTCTGCGTAAAATAACCCGGGTCCATGAAATTTGAAATTGCCAAAGGCGGGGTAAGGGAATAGTCATATCCCTTGGAAAACTGGGTTTCACCGGTGGCCGAAGCATAGGGATTCACATCCTTATCCAGTTTGTAGGTATAGACCGTCCCCAACCGTATTTCATCCACCGATTTCCGGCTGCCCTGATTTCCAATCTTCAGCCTGCCATAGGCAATTTTACCAGTGCTCGTCCAGTTATATTTGGGCTCGTTTTTATCAAATTTGGCGTTCCCGTTCAACTGCCAGGTTAAGCTATTTTCCCCGCCCTGGGACCAGTTATCAAAATTTGTCTGCGTCAGATTCAGACTTCCCACCACATTGTTATTCCAACCCAGTTTCGGTTCCTTCTTGGCATCATCCTGCCCCAAAACAAGACCATAAATCAATAATATCAGAACAACAGCCACAGTCCTTTTTCCATAGATCCTCATAATCATTTCCCTCCTGATTATTCAGTGAGCGTTAATAATTTATTTTGAATTTCATATCGCATTGGAAACACAAGCTCATTTTCCCGGCACACAGTATCCACTTAAGGCAGATCCAACTGCCATTACAGCGAATCCGGAAGCTTACCCAGATGTTGTTTAAATATGAATTATGCCCGTGCCTTCAAAATATCCCGGATTTCCGATAGCAGCGTTTCTTCTTTGGAAGGAGCTGGCGGAGCGGCAGGGACCGCTTCCTGTTTTCTTTTCAGGCTGTTAATTCCTTTGATGGCCATAAAAATCGCAAATGCAACAATCAAAAAATCTATCACCGTATTGATAAATACGCCGTGCCTGATGACGACTGCGGGGATTTCCCCCACTGCAGGCTTCAGAGTAAACGCCCAGCTGCTGAAATCTACACCACCCAGCAGCAAGCCGATGGGCGGCATGATCACATCGTTCACCAACGAGGTAACGATTTTCCCGAAGGCAACACCTATGATAATTCCAACTGCCATATCCACAACATTTCCCTTCATCGCAAACTCTTTAAACTCTTTCATGATAGCCATGATAAGGGCCTCCTGTTTTAGGGGTTTAAGTATTTTAGGAAATGCCATAAAATTCAAAACAATTTAAGTCTATTTTTAATTTTATCCAAGATACAAAGTGGCAAATGATTGAATTTTTCAAATATGGAATCCGATTGACGTTGTTATTTTTCTCGAAATTTGCCTAATCTGCTTTTGGTTCGGTCGATGCAAAAGAAGGCCAGTTGTATCCGCATACGATTTTTTTAGCAGAAAAGGCAGTCTTTATGAAGTATGGACGCACAGCGCCCACAAAATGAGGTGAATGGAGTCAACCGCATATTCCGATTATTGATTAATAACTTTAGGAGAAGATCGTGGCATTCCTCAAGTGGGATGATCGTTCCAGGGGGGGAATATCGCAAATATTGACAATCAGCGTAAGAAACTGGTGGGCTACCTGAACCAGTTGTTCGAGGCAATGCGGGCTGGAAACGGAAATGAAGTACCGGAAAAAATTCTCAATGACCTCATCAGCTATACAAACACGCATTTTGCGAGCGAGGAAAAATTAATGCAGGCCCACGGATTTCCCGGAAAGATCGCTCACACACAGGAACACCGGGAACCGACCCGGCAGGTCATGGATATCCGGCATCAATTGCGCAACGGCGGGCTGGGTCTCTCCACAAGGGTGAGCAGTTTCCTGAAGGAGTGGCTTTCCAATCATATATTGGGCACTGATAAAGCGTATGGTTTTTTTCTATATAAAAAAGGCGTTTATTGAGAGAAAAAACAAGAAATTCGCGGAAAGCAATTCGTAGTCATCGGCTGCCGCGGGCGTCAGAGATGAAAATTGATTTCAAATTTTAAAGGTCCCTTCGGGGCCAAACCGAATGGACCTTTTTTATCTGGCCGTCGCTCACCTTCCCTTCATCCCAAATAGTGCTCTTTGAAAATATTAATCCTGACCGAATCGCCTCAAACAGGTCTTGGAAATATCCGGAGATTCAATGTATATTATAAGCCATTGAGAACAACAGATTGAACAAAAAATATACAGGAGGCTCTCATGCAACCCCAAATTTCCCAAAAAGACCTTGAAACCTGGGCGGATTATTTACTGGATTATTCCCTTGGCGGTGTACAGCCCAACGATGTGATCATGGTAAAAGGAGAACAGATCTGCTGGCCGCTGATATCCGTTTTGCAGGACAAAATATTCGCAGCGGGTGCAATTGCCGATATCAACATTGCGGCGCCGGACAATGATCGCGGGAAAGTATGGGGCGCCTCCGTCGCCCGGCATGGCAGTGTTCAGCAGATTGAGCGGGTTCCCGAATGGCACCGTCAGCGCTACGAGGCCATGACGAAGTATATTGAAATCCTGGGGGCCGAGGACCCAAAACTGTTTTCCAATCTGCCTGCGGATAAATCCCAGGCGATCGTGCGGGCTGATGAACCGTTCAAGGAAATCCGGCTGGCCAAGCCGTGGGTGCTGACCCTGTTCCCCACCAAAGGATTCGCCGATACCGAAGGGATGTCGCTGGAAGAATATACCCGGGTCATCGTCAATGCCTCTACCGTGGATCCCAGACTGCTGGATGAAGTTGAAGAAGACATTTACCGGTTGATGGACAAAAGCAAGACCATCCGCATCGAAACAGAGCATCCCAAAACCAAAAAGCCGCTGAAACTGCAGATGGATATCAGTGAGCGGCGCATTGTAAAATGCACCGGCGAACGCAATTTTCCGGACGGCGAAGTATTCACCAGTCCCAATGCGAATACCGTAGAGGGCGAAATCTTTGTGGATCTACCCGTATTTTATGACGGCACTACCATCCAGGGAATTTATCTGCGCTTTGAAAAGGGCGTCATCCGGGACTATTCCGCGGAAGAGGGATTTGAGACCCTGCAGAGGATTATTGAAACCGATGAGGGATCGCACCGGCTGGGTGAGGTGGCACTGGGAATGAATAACGGCATCGAGAAGGTGCTGAAACACCCGCTTTTTGTGGAAAAGGTGGGCGGGACACTGCATATCGCCATCGGCGCCAGTTACCCGGAATCCTATGTCGAAGCGGAAAGCAGCGACGAAGGCCAATCGCTTCTGGATGATTTCTTCAAGCGTGGACTGCTGAACAGGTCTGCTCAGCACGTGGATATCGTCACCGATTTCCGGCCCGGCGGAACGGGACGCGCCGTTTATCTGGATGATGTGAAACTGGAAATTGAGAACAGCATCTGGATTGTCCCCAAATAGAAATCAAAAGATGATATGGCGGGGAAGCGGGTCTTGCCCGCCGCTTATCTGATTGAAGCCGCTGCATCAATGATAAAAAAGCCGGCCCCTGCCACATTGTCTTCTGTTATCTATTTGATATTCGGGTGACCCGATTAATCTTTTAAAAATCAAAAAATACAGGAAGTCGCCATGCCCGATTCATCTGTTGAACTGCCCGCCATCGAAGCAGCCGTACGGGAATTGTATGCGGTCATCTCGATCAAGAAAGGCGAGATCCCGGACTGGGAAAAATTCAGGGGGCTCTTTTATCCCGGCGCCCGTCTCATCAGCAACAGCGCTGCTGAGCCTTTTGTCTGGACGGTCAAGGAATTCATATCCTACTACAAAGAGCGCATCGGGGATAATACTGTTCGGGAATTCTATGAAGGGGAAATTTCCCATAAAACCGAAATCTTCGGGAAAATCGCGCACCGTTTCAGCACCTACGAAGCCAGACCCTACAAACGCGGCATCAACAGCATTCAGCTCATGAAGGTGAATGATCAGTGGTTGGTTACTTCACTGATCTGGAATGATGAGGACAGCGATTTCCCCATCCCGGAAACCTACCTGGCCTGATTGCTCCAGAGACATCGAAAGCGGTAAAGAGCCTTCATTGCGATGCTGCTTCCCGGATTCCCAATCGAACAACTCATGCAAGTATGCTTCCTTTTCCGGTTTCCAAAATGCAACCATCGGTTCGAAATTGCCCGGAATACGGAATCCCTCTCTGCTCGATTGCCAAAACATAATAGGGCTTGAACCAGCCGATCATTCTATATAATTTTAGCCCCGTTTTTTGCCGGAATTGTCCTGAAAAAGAATCGCGGGAAGATGTCCTGCATCAGGAAGAAAAAGAAGTGGAAGAAAAGAACAATTGATTAATAATTTCCCAACCCACATCAAAGAAACCCTGCGGCTTGCTTACCCGGTCGCCATCGCCCAACTGGGCCATATAATGCTGGGAATTACCGACAGCATCATGGTAGGAAAAGTGGGAGCGGTCCCCCTGGCGGCTTCTTCACTGGTAAACGGGTTGATTTTCCTCATCGTTGTTTTCGGCCTAGGGATGACCCTTGCCATCACTCCCCTGGTGGCTATTGCGCGGGGGCAGGAGAATTATCCCCATTGCGGCGTTATTCTGCGGCAGGCGCTTCTGTTCAATTCCGCATTTGCCATTCTGCTGTTTCTGATCGCCTTTTTCCTGGCCGATCTGATTCCGCTGCTAAACCAGCCGCCGGAAGTCGCTGCGCAGGCCATCTCCTATGCCAAAATCATCAGCCTGTCCATTATCCCGTTCATGCTTTTCCAGACCTATCGCCAGTTTATCGAGGGCCTCTCATTTACGCGCCCCGCCATGTATATCACCATCGGCGCCAATGTGGTAAATGTTTTTGGCAACTGGGTTTTCATCTACGGGAAGCTGGGATTTCCCGCTTACGGACTGGACGGCGCAGGCTATTCCACCCTGCTCACCCGGATTTTCATGGCGGGGGTGATCGTTGTGTATGTGCTGTTTACAGCCAAATTCAGGCAGTTCGATCCCAGCTTCAAATTCAGAAATATAAATTTTAAGGTAATGAGAAGGCTTGTGGATATCGGTCTGCCAAGCGGATTCCAGAACTTTTTTGAAGTGGGCGCCTTTGCTTTCTCTGCGGTCATGATTGGCTGGCTGGGAAGCAAACCGCTGGCCGCCCATCAAATCGCGCTGAGCATGGCTTCGGTTTCCTTTATGATCATCCTGGGAATTTCGGCGGCGGGAACCATTCGGGTGGGAAATGCCGTGGGAAGGCAGGATGTGAAGGGAGTACGGGACGCCGGTTTCTCCGCCGTGCTGTTTGCAGCCGCTATTATGGCGGTTTCCGGAATCGCCTTTATTTTTCTGCGGAATCTGCTCCCCCGAATATTTATTTCCGATCCGCAGGTAGTTTCCATCGCCGCTTCGCTGCTCGTTGTCGCTGCCTTCTTTCAGATATCCGATGGCATACAGGCTTCCGGACTGGGAATCCTGCGCGGAATCACCGATGTCAAAATTCCCATGATGATCAGTTTTATTGCCTACTGGGGAGTGGGCCTGCCGGTGGCATATTTTCTGGGATTCATCGCCGGCATCGGCGTGGTGGGCATCTGGATCGGCCTGCTGATAGCCCTTACCATCGCAGCGACACTTTTCACCCTCCGGTTCAATTACAAGACCCGCACCGCAATGGTCACGCTGCCTGCAGAGCAGCTAACCTCCCCCGCTGAAACTTAAAAGCCGGCGGTTTGTATCATTTCTGGAGTTGGTTTTATTTTCAACTGGTTTTATATCGGACAGAAATAAAATCAGTCGTTGCTTTCGGACAGATTCTGAAATCGCAATTTATCCGCCGGGATAAGATTGTTTGCATTTTATATATTTTTGTGCCCAAAAATGACAAATAAGGAGAGGCCGATGGAGAATTCTCACATTTACCGCACCCTGGGAAAATCGGGACTGAAAATATCGGCGCTGGGATTGGGCTGCTGGCAGTTCAGCAAAGGAAAAGGCTTGATGGGCGGCTACTGGCCATCGCTGGAGGTTCAGGATATGCGGGACATCCTGAAGATCAGCATGGAAGGCGGCATCAACTGGTTCGACACCGCTGAGGCATACGGCTGGGGCGAATCGGAACGATCGCTTTCGAATGCCCTGCACCACCTGGGAAAAGAAAATGGAGAGATCATTATCGCTACCAAATGGTGGCCGCTGTTTCGGTTTGCCGGGAATATCACCAAGACCATCGATAAACGCCTGAAGGCGCTGAACGGCTTCGGCATCGATCTGTATCAGATACATCAGCCTTTTTCCTTTTCCACCACCAAAAGCCAGATGAAAGCCATGGCGGAGCTTGTTTCCGCTAGAAAGATCCGCTTCATCGGGGTCAGCAATTTCTCGGCAAAACGCATGCGGCTGGCCCAGGAAGAACTCTCAAAACACGGGCTCAACCTCATCTCCAACCAGGTCCGCTATAACCTGCTGGACCGGAAAATTGAAACAAACGGGATTCTTGATACCGCCGAAAGACTGGGGGTATCCATCATTGCTTATTCTCCCCTTGCCCAGGGACTGCTCACCGGTAAATTCCATGACCATCCCCACCTGATCAAAAGCCGGGGGATCAGGAAATATATGAAACAATTCAGATCTAAAGGTCTCGAAAAAAGCTGGCCTGTCATAGAAGCCCTGAAAGACATCGCCGGAAAATACAGTGTCACTCCCTCGCAGGTGGCCCTGAACTGGCTCATTAATTTCCATGGCGACCGGGTGCTGGCAATCCCCGGGGCCACCAAGGTGCGCCATGCCGAAGAGAATACCGGCGCCCTGCGGTTCCGTCTCACAGACGATGAAATGGGGCGGCTGGACGCTGTCTCGCGCGCGTTCAGAGATTAGCAAAGCTATTTCCCCACCGCGGGATCAATCACAATTCCCGCCCGATGGTCTGAGTTCATGCGGATGCCAAAATATCGCTTGCCATAGATTATACTGACCAGGCTATTACATCGGTACATTCTGCTGCCTGCAGAATCAGGAAAAGGCCCGGGACCTTCAGGAACTTCAAATTTCGGATTTCATAGAAAAACATAGAATTATTGCCGCTTTTGTATTAAAATTTATCAGAGGATTAATGGGCGATGCTGTATATTACAGATGACATATTGCTGGATGAAAATGAACTGCACATGGAGTTTATACGCTCCTCCGGGCCCGGCGGACAAAATGTAAACAAAGTGTCTACCGCCGTGCAGCTCCGTTTCGACGTGCGCCGTTCTCCCTCCCTGCCCGATGACCTCCGGCAGCGTCTCACGGATTTGGCCGGCAGCCGGATAAGCGAGGAGGGAATCCTGATTATCTCCGCCCATCGTTTCCGCACCCAGCATCAAAACCGGCGGGATGCGGTGGACAGGCTGGTCAGGCTGATCCGCAAAGCGGCTGAAAAGCCCAAAAAGAGGAGAAAGACCCGGCCTCCCAAAGCCGCCGTCGAAAAGAGACTGCAGGAGAAGCACCGCCACAGCGAAATTAAACATGGCAGAGGCCGCATTAAACCGGGGAATGAATGAACGCAGAATACTCTCTTGTCACTTAATGCCTTAGAAAACAGGACAATGGAATGTTTATTCCGCGGAAATTTGAGGGAGATGCCGCAAACACCAAATTCGGTTATAAGCCGTAACAATCTAAAATGAGGAGACCCGTCATGAAGACATCCGTCATCGAAAAGTTTAATGAACTATACAGCGGCTCCGAAATGTATTACGGATGGGATTTGCGCAAAGAGTTCACGGATTGTCTGGGAAAAATGGAGCTAGCCGGAAAAACCGCTCTCGATCTGGGGTGCGGGGAAGGGCGCTATGCGGTTTACCTGGCCGAGCGCGGCTGTAAGGTGATCGCGATCGATCTGGCTTCAGCGGGGATCCAAAAGGTCAAAAGGTTTGCGGAAGAACGGGAACTGGAAATAGAGGCATTTGTGCAGGCCGTGGACCAGTACGTTTTCCCGCCGGATCATTTCGATATTATTGTCGCCATGACCATTCTGGATCACCTGGAGCATGACGCCCGGAAGGAGGTCATTGCGGGAATTCAGAAATCGCTCAAAAAAGGAGGGATTCTTTTCGCTTATGTTCTTACAGTTTCCGATCCGGGCTATAAGCGAAAGATGGAAAAGATTCAGGAAGAGGAAGAATCGAATGGTGTCAGCGAAACATCCTTCGCCATAGAATACTATTTCCGGTCCTATGAACTGGCCAAACAATTCCCCGGGTTGGAGATTTTGCACTACAATGAGGGAATGGAACCCGATTTCAGCCACGGAAAGCCGCACCGCCACGGATTTGCCAGTCTCATCGCCAGGAAATCCTGAGCTGGCAAACAGCCTTCCCGCATAATTGGATAGCATTTATTTCCGCAATCCGGTCATTCCCAACCCCTTTTACGGAGATGCGCCTGATTCAGACGGTTCTCATAAAACTATTCGCTGAAAATTGACTTCATACCGACATTCGATACAGAACGGTGTGCGTCAGCGTTATCATTTCAAAATTCCGAAATCCGGCTTCGGCTGCCTGCGATTCCACGGTTTTGGGCTTGAGGCGGTGCTCCAGCGGCGGTCCGGATTCCTCCTGCCGGTAGGGCCATTCCAGAATGGATAGGCGTATTCTGGCCACCCGCCGCGCCTCCCGCAGGGCTTGCTGAGCATCATCCGTTTCGTGAAGCAGCACCCCCATAAAGACGAGGTCGAAGGATTGGTCCGGGAAAGGAAGCACCTCCGCAATTCCTTTGAGAAATTCGCCATGGGGAAGATAATCCTGCACAGCTTTTATCATTTCCGGATTCGCATCCACCCCGGCAATCCGCAATCCCTGCCGGGCGAATCTTTCCGCAAACAAGCCGGTCCCGGTCCCGATATCCAGCACATTTTGTGGTTTTATATTTTGCAGAGAAAGTTTCACCACCCGGTCAACCTCCAGACGCGCAATACGCTCCGGAGAACGCAGTGTATCTTTATCCCTGTGAAACCGCCGTTCGTGCATAACAGCCCCTCCTCTCTGATAGGCTTGTATCCAATATGTTATTTACTGCCTGAATTTGTTCTCTGCAGATAATTCTGCTTGGCTTTTTCTTCAATCAGTTTATCGATATCGTCAGCATAGGAAAACGAAAACGTCTGCCATTTGTCGCGGGGTTTATAAAATTCAAAATTAAAACTCAGCGGCTGACGATCGAATGTCACAAAATATTGCACAAATACAAAACGTGAGGCCGCTTTTTCCTCTGTCATGAGCTCATTATCTATATAATTCCCCACAATTTTATTCAAACCAATGAACTGCGTTTTAAGTTTCTGAACATCATCGGATTTGGCGGAAAACCAGGGATTGTCCGCATAAATGTAATTGATTGCGTCTTCATAATTTCCACTCTTCATTTTGGAGAAGAATGTTTCTATCATGGTCTTATAATCGTTTTCAGCCCCGAAGGCAGAGAGGGCCGGAAGAGTAAGTACTATGAAAAGCAGAAGCAAGGTCATTTTTGTAAAGCCGTATTTTTCTCTCATGACTCATATTCCTTTCATTTACATGATTATTTTAAAAGCATTTCATTGACTGAGGTGGTCAGCAGGGCAAAAATGGGGGGTTCAAAAAGCCCCGGAAACCAGTTTGGGATTCCCGGGGCGCCGTGTGTTCTACATCTTCATGAAAGATTTTAATTTGGCATAATCGATCTTATTGGCATAATCATAAAGCTGGCTTTTGCCGGACAATCCGCTTCCGTTTACCGTGATGAGCATTCTGTTTTCCACAACAATCTGGAGCTGGCCGGATTTATCCGATTCATTCCACTCTTCCACCGCCTTTTCACCGCTGACTGTGACCACCTTGTTGCCTCCCAGAAACATGGGATTGCTGAACATCATCATAATGCTCGAAAGCAGCGGAGAGTCCGAGACCACTTCTATTTTAACCGAAGTGGCACCATTATTTGTGGTGTAGTTGCGGCTGACGGAAATACCGCCGCCCATAAAAGCCATCCCTGCGCTGTTCCCTTCGAAATCTTCAGCAGTCCAGCCCGACAGCGGTGCCGGGAAAGCTGTCTTGTAACGGTCTACCTGCAGCGATTGGATCTGACCGATGGCAAAATTCAACTCGCTGACCGCCTCGCTGTATTTCCCCTGAGAATAAAGGGACTTGGCCTTGTCAATCTGGTTGGAGATTTCATCAGCGTACAGCAGGGAAAAAAGCACCATAAAACTCATCATGACCAAAATACCACGGGTAAAATTGCGCATAACGTGTCTCCTCTTGAGATGTAATAGATGTTTGAAAAACAATTAAAGAGATAAACGAAAAATGAGAATTGTACCGAATGCCTCCCTGTAAAAAAGCATGGGATGACTTCATTCCATATTCCGGCCAAAACCGGTGAATAAGTTAAATGTACCGCGAAATCCGTCAAAGCACATTTGTCACAAAATTGAAAAGTCGTCTGTTAGAAGAAGTTTAAACATGCCAGTGAATACTATTTCTGACAAGACCAGGAAATTTCCCTGTTACCCGGCATGCTGCCGCAGGATCGGTGATACCACAATTGAAGACTTCCAAAAAGAATACCCGGGGAGGATTATTCGGTGTACCGATACATCCGGAAGACAGAGACCTAAATTTTTGAGGGAGCGGCAACAGTTTTTTCATTGCGGAGGTTACCGGTATTGAGGATGGATGCGGGTTCAAACAAAAGCACATGGACTTCCTTTTCGGCCACCGGCCGGTGCTCCACGCCTTTCGGAACAATCAGGAATTCACCTTCCTCCAGTTCGATGTTACGATTCCTCAGTTCCATCCGAAAGCGGCCTTTGATAACCATGAAAAACTCGTCTTCATTTTCGTGATGATGCCAGTCAAATGCGCCCAGAAACTTGACCAACTTCACCTGCTGCCCGTTTAGCTCCCCGGCTATTCTGGGATTCCAGTAATCACTGAAAAGAGACAATTTCTGTTTGATATTGATTTTTTCCATTCCGTGTCCTCAAAATTCAGTAAGATGATGACCGGCAATATTTCTTCAAAATTTACAGAGCATCGAGGTGATTGGCTCTCTTTAGCCCTTTCAGCAATGCACAACTCCGGGAAGAAGGATCAGTAAAGTTCGATTTTTACCAGCCGTCCGTCCAGGCCGCCGCTGACCAGCTCTTTCTTCCAGGAAGGCTTTAACCCGATTTTGGGGATCAGCGCCCGGTTTCCGAAATAGACATAGGCGATGCTGTTTTTGCAGCGTTGCTTCAGAAAATCGCCAAAAGCTTTATAAAGGTTCTCTAGCTCTTTTTCCTCTCCCAAACGGATCCCGTAAGGGGGATTACAGACGATAATATGATTTTCCAAACCCTCAATTTTACGGAAATCTTTTACCGCCAGCCGGACCTTGCCGCCGGAGGGCAGGCTGCGCAGATTTTTTCGCGCCATATCTACCTCATGACGCGATATATCGCTGCCCGAAATAAATCCCTCGGTCAGGTTCCTGATTTTCTGGTCCGATCTGTTTTTTACCGTATGCCAGAGCTGCGGATTAAAGTCAGGCAGCGATTCAAAACCGAACCGCTTTCGCAGATACCCCGCCGGGATTTCGCAATGGCTCATCAGCGCCTCGCTGAGCAGGGTCCCCGATCCACACATGGGATCATACAGGGGACGGCTGCCATCCCACTCCATCATGCGGATAATGGCCGCAGCCACCGTTTCCTGCATGGGCGCCGGTCCTGCATCGGAGCGGTATCCCCGGCGGTGCAGCGAACCGCCGGAGGTATCGACACTGATAGTGGCCCGGTCATTTTCAATGTGAAGGTTGAACCAGACATCGGGATGATTACGGTTAACCGCGGGGCGCCTGCCCTGGCTGTCCCGGAAATAGTCGACGATGGCATCTTTGAGGCGAAGCGCGGCATACCGGGAATGCCTGATCTTGCTGTGGGCAACATGGGCAAACACTGCGAAAGTCTGCGCGGCGGAAAGAAAATCCGTCCATTGAATTTCTTTGGCCTGCCGGTACAGGTAATCCGTGTTATGGCACTTGAATGTGGTAAGCGGTGCCAGCACCCGCGTGATGAGCCTGGCGTTATAGTTGATGCGGTAAACGGTGGACTGGTCCGCTTCAAAATACAGGCCGCGATAGGCCTGGCGGATTTTTGTGGCACCCAGTTCCGCAAGTTCTTCCGCACCGGGTTCTTCCATTC
>JARRQT010000052.1:0-17108 GCA_037381445.1 Calditrichia bacterium | reverse complement strand
TTTTTTTCTGAAAATTCCATTATAAAAAAGAAACCGAAAGAATTGAATCCTCCGGCAAATCCGTTGCCGGAGAAAACCGGATTACATATCATAAATCACTAAGATTGCATGGAAAGCAAATTTGAGCGGATTGATCCAAATCGGGCATTCCCCCCTGCTTCCATACGGTCCCGGATTCATAAGAAAGTAAAACTACTCATTCTCCCGATAAACAGAAAACGGGCCCCAGGTCTGGCTGGTCGGCATCACTTCCACACGGTTGATATTTACATGCCCGGGAAGCGTTGCGGCCCAATAGATAATCTCGGCGATATCCTCCGGCGTCAGCGGATTGGCCCCTTCGTAAACTTTGGCGGCCTTTTCTTTATCGCCCTTGAAACGCACGATTGAAAATTCCGTCTCCGCCAGTCCGGGTTCGATATTGGTCACCCGAACCTTTGATCCGTATAAATCTGCCCGCAAATTATTAGAAAACTGTTTAACGAAAGCCTTTGTGGAACCGTATACATTGCCGCCCGGATAAGGCCAACTTCCCGCAATGGAACCTAGGTTGATAATGTGCCCGCGGTTTCTTTCCACCATTCCCGGCAGCAGGCTGCGGGTGCAATACATTAATCCCTTGATATTCGTATCGACCATTGCATCCCAGTCATCCAGATCAGTTTCGTAGGCGGGTTGCAGTCCGAGTGCCAGACCGGCATTGTTCACCAGCACATCAACCTCCCGGAATGCGGCGGGCAGGTCATCCACCGCCTGCTGCACGGCTTTT
Organism: Calditrichia bacterium; assembly: GCA_037381445.1. Lineage (GTDB taxonomy): Bacteria > Calditrichota > Calditrichia > RBG-13-44-9 > RBG-13-44-9 > JARRQT01. The sequence continues at coordinate 16,339 of JARRQT010000052.1, read as the reverse complement.
CGATCCCGCACATCCAATGGTATGATATGAACAGATGTATTCAGCTCATTTTTTAATGACTCAAGCCGCTCCCGGCGACGGGCGGCCAGAACCAGATCCCATCCTTCATCGGCGAAACGCCGCGCGCAACTTTCTCCGAATCCAGCCGTGGCACCGGTAATAAAAGCAATCTTTCCCATCGAACCTCCTTATGTGTTTTTTCTGGCGTAGCAGCAACACTGTTTTCAACTGGTTAAAATAAAACCAAATCTAAATAATTTTTTTCGGATTTCACAAGCCACAAACAAATTATTCCGCAGTTCACGCCCTGTTATTCGCGGCATCCGGCTTCCGGATCCCGCAGGCGGGAAGCGGGATCCTGCCGGTAAAAAAGTCTGAGCTGCTCATACAACTCCGGATGTTTCGCTCTGAACTGTACTGATTTTTCAAAAAAAGCCTCCGTAATGACCGCGAAAAATTCCGCCGGATTAATCGCCCCGTACTCATCGATGAAGGTCTTCCGGTGGTGCTCAATATCATTAAGCAGATATACATGGAGCGTTCGGGAAGAAGCGGGGCACCCTCCGCAGCACCGGATTCGTTATCGAGCTGATGGGCAAATTCATGGAAAACCACATTATGCCCGTCATGAAAATCCGATGCCCCCTGAAGCACATCGTCCCAGGAGAGCACCAGAGTGCCGCGCAGCCACGACTCGCCTAATCTCGCCTGCTCCCCTTCGATTACCGTTCCGTCCGGCTGCCGGTCGGCAAAACGTGCCACATACGCAGAGGGATAAACCAGAATGGTTCTCAGGGTGGGATAAAAATCGGTTTCCATCCCCAGCAAAAGAATGCAGGCCTGAGCGGCAATGGTCAGCCGAATTTCATCGGTGATTTCCAGACCGCCGCATCCTTCAAACCATTTTTCCGACAGAAAAACGTGAATCAATCCCTGCAACTGCTTCTGCTCTTCCAGAGAAAGGCACCGGTAATACGGAACATTCCTTTCCAGAATTTTCACCCATTCCGGCGGAAAGGGCTTCTGCATGAGACGGCGGCGGCGTCTATTTTTCAATCCTAACATCCCCGGTACCTGCAAGTAATAGGTCAAACTTCATCTTCATTTCAAATTTTATTCTTCATGTATCCAGGAGAAATGGCTCAAGGAAACTTTCCTGCCAAAAGTAAATTTTAGCAGCCGCCGTTTGTTCCCGCGCCCGGGATTTTTGCAGGAGCAACCGCTCTCAAAACTGTCGGGCATTTGTAGGCAGAAATCCGGCGGCTCCTGTTTGTGCGCTGAGGAAACAAGAGATGGGCGGACCAATACTCCGCTTTCCATTAGTCGCACGGATTCAAATCATGAGCGTGCCTTCCAGGAACAGGACCGCCTTTCCCCGGATCAGCAACTGCTCTCCCTGTATTTCGCAGGACAATTCGCCGCCGCGTGCCGATATTTGCCTGGCCGACAAACTGGCCTTCCCCAGCCGTTTTGCCCAGAATGGTGCGAGGGTGCAGTGGGCAGAACCGGTAACCGGATCTTCATTAATACCCTCTTTGGGCGCAAAGAAGCGCGAGACAAAATCCGACTCCTTTCCCGGCGCTGTTGCCATGACCCCGGAGAGGTCCAGTCGCTTCAGTATTTCAAAATCAGGCTGCAGCGCTTTCACTTCACCTTCAGTTTCGTAAACAGCCACATAATCCCTTGCGCAATAAACTTCCACCGGGGGATGGCGAAGCCCCCGGATTAAAAGTTCAGGCGCTTCGCATTTTACGGGTTTATACACCGGAAATCTCATGACCAGACTATTCCCCGATTTCGTCACTTCCAGCTTGCCGCTTTTGGTGTTAAAAACTGCAGCCTGGCGTTCCGGTTCAAGTATATTCATGATTAAATGAGCTGTGGCCAGCGTGGCATGACCGCACAAATCAACCTCCGTGGCAGGGGTGAACCAGCGCAGATCATATTCATTATTGTTGGGAATAAAAAAGGCGGTCTCCGACAAATTGTTTTCCGCTGCGATAGATTGAAGCAATTCATCCTCCGGCCACTCCTCCAGGGGACATACGGCAGCGGGATTCCCGGAAAACAATCTGTCAGTAAAAGCATCAATTTGATAAATGGGAATTTTCATGGCGACTCCTATCAATTTTAGGAAATGTACGGCAATTCAAAACTTCGTCAAATTAAATAAAGCAGAATCTATTTTTTAATCTGAATCTCATAGAGGTCTTTCCGGCGGTCTATCCAGTTGAGGGTGGTTCCGCTGCGGCTGTGGCGTTTCAGCACCTCCAGATCCACGTCATGTATCACCAGTGTTTCAATGTTGGGGGTACACTCCGCCGCCACCCCGTCCCGGGCAAAGACAAAATCCGATGGGGTCAGTATGGCCGACTGGGCGTATTGAATATCCATATTTTCCACCTGCGGCAGATTACCCACCGTCCCGGCAATGGCCGCGTACACCTGATTTTCAATACAGCGGGCCTGGGAACAATACCTCACCCGCAGGTAGCCGTGGCGTTCATCGGTGCAGAAGGGAACGAAAATAATCTGGGCCCCTTTTTCGACGGCAATACGGCTGACTTCGGGAAATTCCACATCATAACAGATCTGGATGGAAATCCGGCCGCGGTCCGTATCAAAAACCCGGATTTCATTCCCCGGCTCCACGCCCCACCAGCGCCTTTCATTGGGTGTGATATGAATTTTATACTGCTTTCCGATTTCGCCATTTCTCTTGAAAAGATAGGCCACATTGTAAAGGTGCTCCTCTTCCAGGGTGAAATGGGAACCGGCAATGATATTGATATTGTAGTTGATGGCCAGATTGGAAAACAGATCGAGATACTGGGGAGTGAATTCCGCCAGTTTCCGGGCCGCGATGCCCGGCCTTTTGGCACCCAGGAATGACAGCAACTGCGTAGTGAGCAGTTCCGGGAAAAGGATAAAATCGCTTTTAAAATCGGACGCCACATCGACAAAATATTCGCACTGGTCCGCAAATTGGGAGAAATCCTCAATCCGCCGCATCTGGTACTGAACCGCACAAATCCTTACCGGTCGGGCGGGCAGGTACTTGCGGGAGGGATCGGGATTATAGTCGATGTTGGTCCACTCCAACAAGATGGCGTATTCATCGGACTCATAATCGCCGGGCAGGTATTCCTTGATGATCCGTTTCAACACAAAACCGTTCGCCAGCTGAACGGTCAGCACCGGGTCAAAAAGGGATTTATTCACCACTTTTTCCACATACTCGCGGGCCGTCATCTCATCCTTGTATTTTCCGTAGCCCGGAATCCGGCCCCCAACCACGATGCGCATCAGGTTTCTGTTCCGCACCAGTTGCTTTCGCGCATCATAGATCCGCCGTGCCAGTTTCATTCCCCGGAATTCGGGGTCCACCATAATTTCGATGCCATAAAGCGTATCTCCTTCCGGATTATGGTTGGTGATATAGCCGTTGCTGCTGATCTCGGACCAGTTGTGCCGCTCGCCGTACAGATCGTAGTCGATGATCAGACTGGAGGAAGAGGCCACAATCCGGCCTTCATATTCCACGCAAATCTGGCCTTCCGGGAAAATCCTGAGCTGACTCTGAAATTCCGGTTTTGACCAGGGCTGCATTCCCGGAAAACACTTTAACTGGAGCTGAACAATCTGGTCCAGATCCTCGGGCTGTATTTGTCGCACCACGATCTTCTTCTGGAACGATTCAAAATCTACTTTTGCCATAAAGGCTCCTCCTATTTTCCGCTTGATTCCTGGATAACAACATAATTAACGAATTCATTAATCAAAACACAATTCTTTACCAAAGGCTTTATCTTACATAATACGATATTTACCCGGATATTTTAACCGGTACCTAATCTTTTTGTTCATTGAAAAAATAAGTTAGTTATGAGCTTAAGAGAGTTCCGAAAAGAATTTATTCATCCGGCCGCTTCGTTTCCCGCCGTTTTCGCGCTGTTTTTTCAATAAAATTATTTTTCAGGTAACTTTTTCGTTAAGACACGTATTAAGGTTTAGATTTTATATTAACTTAAATGACCAATATAAAAGCCAAGAACTGCACGGAGGTTCGAATGTTCAAAAAAACACCAATGTTTATGATTTGCCTGATTTATGTTTCTGTTTTCATGGTTACCAGCCTCTTTTCCCAGGAACGATCGCTGAAGCGCGATGAGATCGACGCCAAATACAAATGGAACCTGAACGATATCTATCCCGACTGGAACAGCTGGGAACAGGACTTTCAGAAACTTGAAGCGCGAATGGAGGGCTTTGCCCAGTTAAAGGGGACGCTCAGTCAGGGACCCGGAAACCTGCTGAGAGCGCTCAGGCTTAAAGATAATCTCAATATCATCGGCTATCATGTCTATCAATATCCCAAGCTCATGCGCGACACCGACACTCGTGATTCGGATGTCTCCGGCCATTACCAGGAAGTGCAAATCCTGTTCTCAAAATTCGGTACAACCAATGCCTGGTTCAGACCGGAATTACTGCAAATCCCCTGGGATACCATGAAGGTGTGGCTGGATGAGACACCAGGACTGGCACCTTACCGTCATAATATTGAAGACCTTTATCGCCAGCAGTCCCATGTCCTTCCCGAAGATAAAGAGACTTTGCTGTCTTATTTCTCGGGTTTGAGGAGAACGCCGAATGCTATTTACTCGGAATTGTCGACTTCCGATATTGATTTTCCGGAAATAACGCTGTCCGATTCGCAAACCGCCAAAATTACACCCGGAAAATACGGATTGATTCTGGCGACCGACCGCAGTCAGGAGAACAGAAAAGAAGCTTTTGATGCGCTGTATGGCACTTACCAAAAAAATGAAAACACCTATGCCGCCATTTATAATGCGGTCTGTCAGGACGATTGGGCCATCGCTCAGGCTCGGAACTACAATTCCACGCTGGAGTCCTATCTGGAAAGCGATAATGTGCCGCTGGGGGTTTATGAGAATCTGGTAAAAACCGTGAAGGAAAATACCGCTCCGCTGCAGCGGTATATCAGGCTGCGCAAGCAGGTGCTGGGACTTAAGGAATATCACCTCTATGACGGTTCCATCAGCTTAACGGATCTGGATAAAACCTACCCCTATGAGGAAGCGAAGAAGTGGGTCATGGAAGCCGTTAAACCGTTGGGCAAGGAATATCAGCAAAAACTGCAGCAGGCCCTGCAGGGCGGGTGGATTGATGTTTATGAAAACGAAGGAAAACGGGCGGGCGCCTATTCATCCGGCGTCTACGGCGTTCATCCTTACATGCTTCTCAACTACAACGGAACCCTGCGCTATGTTTTCACGCTGGCGCATGAACTCGGTCACACCATGCATACCACTTTTTCCAATGAGAACCAGCCGTTTGCCACGTCAGATTACACTATATTTGTCGCAGAAGTCCCTTCCACCCTGAATGAAAAATTGCTGCTGGATTACCTAATGAAAAAATCGAAAGATCCCAAAGAGCGCATCAGCCTGCTGCAGCAATCCATTGATAACATTGTGGGCACTTTTTATACTCAGGTCATGTTCGCTGATTTTGAACTGCAGGCCCATCGCCTGGTGGAAGAAGGAAAGCCCATTACCGCCAAGGCGTTGAATGGCATCATGGCAGATCTGGTGAACGCATACTATGGCGATGCCATTACTTCAGATGATCTTTTCAACAGTTTCTGGGCCCGGGTTCATCATTTTTATGGCATGCCCTATTATGTCTACCAGTATGCCACCTGTTACGCGTCTTCCGCCAAAATCTATAACGATATGACCACCGGCACCAAAGACGAACAGCGTGGGGCACTGGAACGCTTTACGGAACTGCTGAAATCAGGCGGCAATGATTATCCCATGGAACAGCTTCGCAAGGCAGGTGTGGATCTGAACAAGCCTGAACCGGTATTGGCGGTCGTCAGGCAGCTCAACGACCTGGTGGACCAACTGGAGCAGGAAATCACCAAATTGTAAAATCAGATAAATTGCAGAAAATATGAGCGCCCCCGCACCGGGGGCGTCTTTTATTGTCAAAATAATCCTTGTCCCGCCCAAACTTGCATTATAAAATTGTTAACGTTAAAAAGCATATGCCGTGAGTGAAAACTTTCCGGGCCTATTTTTTGTATAATGCTCGGAGTTTGAAATGGAGTTTCACAAACCGGCACGTCGTTTTATTGGCAAAGAAAGGCCAGTAAATGCGGACACTATTTATTTTTCCCACGATTAATCAAATAAATTAAAGCCCGCAGATTTTTGTAATTTGCTAATACAAATAAGGAGTTGAGTGTGGAAAAATATATTTTAGCAATCGATCAGGGGACAACCAGTTCGCGCGCCATCATCTTCGATCATAACGGCAGGATAAAATCAGTCGCCCAAAAGGAGTTCAAACAATATTTCCCAAAACCGGGATGGGTGGAGCACGACGCCAATGAAATCTGGTCATCCCAAGCCAGCGTGGTGGCCGAGGCCACGACCCATGCGGGACTCACCGGAAAGAACATCGCCGCTATTGGCATCACCAATCAAAGGGAGACTACCGTGGTGTGGGACCGTGAAACCGGCGATCCCGTTTATCATGCGATTGTTTGGCAGGACCGGCGGACATCCGATTTCTGCGATACACTGAAAGCAAAGGGATTGGAAGAAAAAATCCAGGAGAAAACCGGCCTGCGGATCGATGCTTACTTTTCCGGCACCAAGATCAACTGGATTCTGAATAATGTGGAGGGCGCCCAGAAAAAAGCAGAAGCCGGAAAACTGGCCTTCGGTACCATCGATAGCTGGATAGTATGGAAGTTCACCCGAGGCCAGCGGCATATCACAGATGTGACCAATGCCTGCCGGACCATGCTCTTCAATATTCACACCATGCAGTGGGACCCTGAAATCCTTAAAATCCTGGACATTCCCGAAAGTATGCTGCCGGAAGTCAAATCGTCCAGCGAAGTATACGGGGAAACCGGAACCACCCTCTTTGCCTCTAAAATTCCCATCGCCGGGATCGCCGGCGACCAGCAGGCCGCCCTGTTCGGACAAATGTGTCTGGAACCCGGCATGCTCAAAAATACATACGGAACCGGGGGATTCATGGTCCTGAATACCGGTGATGAACCGGTGAAATCTAATAACAATCTCTTAACAACCGTGGCCTGGAAAGTGGACGGCAAGGTGCAGTACGCGCTAGAGGGCAGCATTTTTATCGCCGGGGCGGTGGTGCAGTGGCTGCGGGATGAGCTGGGATTGATTCGCGAATCGGCGGAGGTGGAAAGACTGGCCAATTCCGTGGAAGATAACGGCGGAGTTTATCTGGTGCCGGCGTTCGCCGGACTGGGCGCCCCCCACTGGGACCAGTTCGCCCGGGGAATCATTGTCGGACTGACCCGCGGCTCCTCCGCCGGTCATATCGCCCGTGCCGCCCTGGAAAGTATCGCATTTCAAAGCATGGATGTTCTGAAAGCCATGAAAGCCGATTCGGGCATCGACGTAAAGGAATTGCGGGTTGACGGCGGCGCCACCGCTGACGATACACTCATGCAGTTCCAGTCGGACATTCTGGGGATACCCATCATCCGGCCGCAGGTGCCGGAAACGACTGCGCTGGGTGCCGCCTATCTTGCCGGACTGGCCGTTGGCTATTGGAATAATTACGATGAAATCAGGGAACAATGGCAAATCGATAAGACCTTCAAGCCGAATATGTCCCGGGAGAAGGTCCGGGAACTCACACGAAATTGGGAGGAAGCGGTGCGGCGCTCCAGGAACTGGATAAGACCCAAAGAAGATGTTGCGGAGTAGAGATCTTTAAAATTTACCATCAGAATGACAAAATAATCCGGAGGATAAGATGGACCGAACAAAAATGATTGAGAACCTGGAAAACATGCGGGGATACTGGGATGTCATTGTCATCGGCGGCGGGGCGACCGGCCTGGGAGTGGCGGTGGAATCGGCTTCGAGAGGATACAAAACAGTTCTGCTGGAGCAGCACGATTTCGCCAAAGGGACATCCAGCCGCAGCACCAAGCTGGTGCACGGAGGAGTTCGTTACCTGCAGCAGGGTAATATCTCGCTGGTTCTGGAAGCGCTCCGCGAACGAGGTCTTCTGATCCAGAACGCCCCTCATCTTGTAAAGAACCTGGCATTCATCGTCCCCAATTATGCATGGTGGAACGGTCCGTTTTACGGCGTGGGATTAAAGGTCTATGACCTGCTGGCCGGAAAACTGGGGCTGGGCCCCTCAAAATTATTATCCAGGGAGGAAACCCTGAAACGCATTCCCACACTTGAACCCGAAGACCTGCGCGGCGGCGTGATTTACCACGATGGCCAGTTTGATGATTCCCGTTTGGCGATTAACCTCGCCCAGACGGCCGCTGACGAAGGCGGGACAGTCATCAATTATATCAGAGTGACCGACCTGTTAAAATCGGGGGATATGATTGACGGTGTGGCTGCCCATGATGAAGAATCCGGCAAAGAGTATGAAATCCATGGCCACGTGGTGATCAATGCGGCAGGAATTTTCGCTGACAGCATCCTGAAAATGGACGATCCCAACGCGCAGGATATCATGTCTTTAAGCCAGGGCGTTCACCTCGTGCTCAATAAAGAATTTCTTCCCGGAGATTCGGCAATCATGGTCCCCCAGACCGAAGACGGCCGGGTGCTCTTTGCGGTTCCCTGGCATAACAAGGTGGTGGTGGGAACAACGGACACCCCGGTGGATGAGGCGACGCTGGAACCCCGCCCGCTGGAGGAGGAAATCGAATTCATTCTGAAACACGCGGCCCGATATCTGACCAAAGATCCCACCCGTAAAGATGTACTCAGCGCGTTTGCCGGAATCCGGCCGCTGGTAAGCCTGAGCCACGCCAGGGATACGGCAGAGATTTCCCGGGATCATCACGTGCTGGTGTCACTGACCGGACTGGTCACCATCGCCGGCGGCAAATGGACCACCTATCGTAAAATGGCCGAAGATACTGTCAACCAGGCTTCTTTGATAGCCGGTTTGGAACAAGTGGAAAGCAACACGAAATCGCTACGAATCCATGGATGGCTGAAAAATGCAGATGAATCGGATTCTCTCTACTTTTACGGCACCGATACACTGGCCATCAGAAAAATAATTGAGGACCATGCCGAACTGGGCGAGCCTCTCCATGCCCAATTGCCTTACCTGAAGGCGGAAGTGGTATGGTCGGCGAGGCAGGAGATGGCGCGCTCGGTTGAGGATGTTCTGGCACGCCGCACCCGGGCGCTGTTATTGGATGCGCGGGCGAGCATAGAAATGGCCCCGGAAGTCGCCAAAATCATGGCTAAGGAACTGCGCCGCGACAAAAAATGGCAGCGGGAACAGGTGGCCTCTTACACAAAACTGGCAGAGGGCTACCTTCTGAGTTGAAAATAGCGTTCATGCGTGGTAGTCGGTCTTTTAAAAAGGGAACGGATTCAAGTTCCATAAAAAAATATCTTTATCATTCTAAAAAACTCGGGTAAATTCCGGCATAATGCAGGGCGGTTCTTACCTCGCCAAGCTTTTTGCTGCTTCTGTATTATGAAATAATTTCCGGATTTTTCTATTGGATAATTTCTAATGTTTCTATCGCCTGAAAGAATTTGATTATGACACAGAATGAATCAAAACGAACCGTACGGATTTTCGGACTGGCCTCTTTCCTGAATGACATGGGCTCCGATATGATCTATCCCATCTGGCCGCTGTTTGTCACCCAGTTTCTGCATGCCAACATGGCTGCCCTGGGACTGCTGGACGGTCTTGGCGAAGCCATTGTTTCCATTTCCCAGGCGGCTTCCGGATATGTCTCCGACAAGATCAGGCGGCGGAAAATATTTATCTGGACCGGATATCTCTTCGGTTCGGCTTCCCGGATTGGCTATGCCCTTTCCGGGACCTGGCAGCATCTCATTCCCTTTCGCATTCTGGACCGCGCGGGAAAAATGCGGGGTGCCCCGCGCGACGCTATCATCGCTGATGTCTCGACCCATGAAAACCGCGGAAAGAATTTCGGTTTCCTGCGCACTATGGACCACCTGGGCGCGGTCATCGGAATCCTCATCACTATCGGCCTGATAAGAATCCTGGGATACCGCACCCTGTTTCTGCTCGCATCGATTCCCTCCGCCATCGGGACCCTGCTCGTCATACTGCTCATCAAAGAAAGAAAAGCAGAAAATATCAAAATTTATAAAGGCCTCTCGCCAGGAGATCTGGACCGGAATTTCAGGCTTTTTCTGGTTTTGAGCGCCATCTTCTCCCTGAGCGCCTTCAGCTACTCCTTTCTGTTGATTTTCGCCAAGCAGCACGGATTTTCCTATACTTTCGTGCCTGTGCTCTACCTGATTTTTACCGCCGTCGCTTCGCTGGTTTCCATGCCGTTCGGAAAACTGGCTGACCGCATCGGCCGCAAAGCGGTGATGATTATCTCATTCGGCTTTTGGGGACTGGTCTGCCTGAGTTTCATTTTTCTTCACAGCTATGCTTCCATTTTGCTCACTTTCGTAGTCTACGGGCTGCACAAGGGAGCGCTGGAGCCCATTCAGAAAACATTTGTTTCCGAGCTGGCGCCCGAAAAATACCGGGCCAGCAGCCTGGGGCTCTTTCAGATGGTCATCGGGCTGGCCGCCCTGCCCGCCTCACTACTGGCAGGATTTTTTTGGGATAAGATCAATATGGAAGTGCCGTTTTATTTCTCGCTGGCACTGACCGCGCTGGCCACCGGCATGCTTTTTTTCGTGGAAGAAAAACAAAGCAGATCAGAGTAGCTGCGGCGGGAATTCACATGGTTCCCGGCCTGATTGTATCTGATATGAGACGCTTTCCCGAACTTATTGCCAAGAGATGCCATATATGGGAACGAAGAGGACCTTTTGCATATAAAATCGGCGAAAGCCGTCCCATCTAAAACACAGGAAACTGCCGCAAAAACAGTCTCCTGTGTAAAGGTATGTAAGAAATTGTTTAGATAATGAAATTCAGGCCGGCGCTGATGGAATTATATTTGGCGAAGTTGTAATCCGCATTGAGATTAACGATCCCAAGGCGGAAATTTAATCCCAGGGTCAGGCGGGTCTTGTTCTCTCCTGTCACTTCAAAATTGACCCTTTCACTGGAAGGACCGACCGGCGTCTCCACCACAAAATCATATTTTACATTCATCTTGGCCGATTCCAGCATAAATCCCGCATAGGGAGTAACATTCAGCATGCCGTAGCCAAACCTTTTGCTGGCGTTTATTCCAAAAGATGTGGTTTTGCTTTCGAACAAATCGCCGATTTTGAGATCCTGCGTGAAAAAGCTGGCGGCAATATCCAGCGGCAGGGGATTGGTTAGCCAGACACCCGGATTGTGCTGAATTCCGAATCCGAAATATTTCAATTTGCCGAGGTCTTCGTCCAGTTCCATATCCGGCAGAAACCGGAAAACCGCCTGAGTGCCGTAAACCGTTCCCAAACTGATTTGCGGAGCAGCCAGCGGGAGCAGCTTCATATCCGCCAGATCTTTGAAACCGCTGACAGGAAGCTGCACACTGGTTCTGGGCAGGGTGAAGGTGTTGCCGTTAACACTGTAATTTCCACCCGGAAAAAGAACGGTTATATATTCGTCCGGAGATCCGATGATGGTGGGGCCGGAGATGGACACGCTGGAATACTGGCTGGTCAGTTGCTGCACCAGCAAATCCTGTATTTGAGGAGGATATCCCAATCCGCTGACAATCTGCCGGGCCTCGCTTTCATTGAACTTGAAAGTGCCGCTGGTGGAGAAGGTCTTCGCATTATCGGGGAACATGGAGCCCATGCCTACCAGTCCGATTTCCAGATTGAAACCTAGCACCTTGGCTTCCGGCGCGCGGTGGAACCAGCCGGCGTTCAGGTCGGCGCCAAAGGCGGAGGAGATGGGTGCGACATACTTTTTCGCGGCATCGGCGGAAAGCAACTGAAGCGTCTCCTCCAGACTTCGGTCCTCCTGCGCCCTAGCGGAACCCAGCATGACCTGCAAAAGAAGCAGTAAAATCAGACAAACGGCAGTGCTGCTACTTTTAAGAAATGACTGCGCAAATTTCAGCATTTTTTCACTCCTTTGATATAATTTTAGTGGAATTAGTTGTTTGCGGGTGTCAGGAATACTGTGAGGACTTTCATGGAACCTGTTATTTTTTCTCAACCTTTAGAAATTAGGCTCTCAATGACCGGCAGACAGTGACGCATCGCACATCAATTTTTGTTCTTTTAACAACTGCTCATCATTCATCGGGTATATACGCAGCCGACCATCTTTGAGCAGTAAGGCAGCTCTCTTCACTGCAAATCCAGTTGTAACCGACACTGTTTCAGGCTACCTTTAGGCACCCCAAAAAGGAGGCTTCCGGAATCATGTCAGCAAATACATCCCGAAAAATCAGGATTCGCACGGCCCACGCCGAGGATGCTGCGGCCATATGCGGCATATATAATCACTATATCCGAGAGACGGCGATAACCTTCGAGGTTGATTCGGTGACAGAGGAGGTAATGCTGAAAAGAATTAACAGTATATTGGAAGCGGGTTTTCCATGGCTGGTTGCCGTGGAAGATAATAGAATCATCGCGGGCTATGCCTATGCGCAACCATGGAAAACGCGCCGCGCATACCGGTATTCACTGGAAAGCACCATTTATCTGCATCCGGGTTCAACTGGGCGCGGCACGGGGAGTCGGCTTTATGGAGAGCTGCTGTCATGGATACGGGGGGCCGGATATCACACTGTTATCGGAGGGATCGCCCTGCCAAATCCGGCCAGCATCGCACTGCACGAAAAATTCGGTTTCGGGAAAGTTGCCCATTTCCGGGAAGTGGGATACAAATTCGAACGATGGATTGATGTGGGATACTGGCAGCTCCACATTTCGGGATAATGCGCCGGTGCTCCTCATGCATTAGCTTACGGGCCAATTTCAACACCTGATTTTCGCTCCCCGCGCGACTGTTTGAACTCATTTCAATTTGTGTCGTCATATATATGTTAATTTATTCTTGAATCATGATGTACAGCGGGGAGGGACATGAGCAAAGATCTCATTCGAACCAAAGATTCCAAAGAAAATATCAGGCTGCTGTTGATCGGCGCTGGTCGGGCCGGCAGTATGTTATTGCGCCTGTTCGGAAACGACCTGTCGCTGGACATAGCAGGTGTCGCGGATGTAAACCCCGATGCCCCCGGTCTGAAAATCGCGCGGGAAATGGGAATTCCCACATGTGCTGATTATCAGAAACTGCTGCGGGACAAACACCTGGACCTGATCATCAACGTCAGTGGAAGACGTGAAATCCAGCAGGACATTCTCGCGAACAAACCGCTGAATGCAGAGGTAATCGGCGGCCTGAGCGCAAAATTGTTCTGGACGGTGCTGACAGAATTCCGCAAGAAAGAGATCCATGAAGAGACCTTCGAACTGATGCGCATGGAACTGGAACGGCTGTCCGTGGGAGAGTTCATCGTCGGCAGGAATCCCCGCATGCAGGAAATACTGGAACTCATCACCAAAGTTGCCCACACCCCCACCACTGTCCTAATCCGCGGAGAAAGCGGCACCGGCAAGGAGTTGGTGGCCCGCATGATCCACAGAAACAGCCTGCAAAAGGAAAAACCAATGGTCACTGTAAACTGCACTGCCCTCAGCGCTCAGCTCATCGAGAGCGAATTATTCGGCTACCGCAAAGGGGCCTTTACCGGGGCCACTTCGGACCGTACCGGATTGCTGGAACTGGCCAATGACAGCACCATTTTTTTGGATGAAATCGGCGATATGCCCATGGAGATGCAGTCCAAGCTGCTGCGCTTTTTGCAGTCCGGCGAGGTGCGGGCCATCGGCGACACGGTAACCCGCACGGTAAAAGTGAGAGTAATCGCTGCGACCAACCGGCAATTGGAAGAAGCCATGAAAACAGGGGAATTCCGTAATGACCTGTTCTATCGCTTGAACGCCTTCACCATTCAGATGCCGCCGCTGCGGGAACGATCGGAAGATATCCCTCTGCTGGCTTTTCATTTTCTGAAATCTGCACAGGCCAAAGTCAATAAGCGGGTTGATCAGATTTCGCCGGCGGCACTTTCCGCGCTGGTCCATTACCCCTGGCCCGGCAATTTGCGCGAGCTGGAAAACGTCATCGAAGACAATTCCGGGGGATTCATGGAAATGAAAGCACAGGTCATTGATAAATTTGAATATGAAGCCGTCTGCCGCTATCTGACGGAGCAGCAGGGAAACGTCACCCGCGCCGCAGATGCCGCCAATATTCCGCGCCGGACCTTCCAGCGGCTGATGGCCAAACACAAAATAGATGCAGAGCTGTTCAGGTAGCCACAGGCTTGCCAGAATAACACACGCCGCGACATCAATAACGCATTCAGATGCGTCATTTTTATCGCGGGGCAGACTGTGAATTCAGACGTGATCATTCGGTGTTATATTGGGTTTGGAATTGCGAGAAACGGCCCGCTGAACGCATATACAAGCATTCATTTAGATGAATGCGCATTGCATTCAATCCAAATAGAATTTTAATCTTTATTTGATCAAATTTCAATCGTTACCCGGTGCGATAGCAGTATCGCACTGCCGGTTATGAGAATTTTTTCCCGATCCCGCAATTACACGCTTTAAGTTGTTGAAATTTATAAGAATATAAACAAATTAAAAAAGTCAACCGCATACCCTCATATTCTGGCATGAATCTGGCATTCTATACTTAATGGAGTTGAGAGAAAACAAAAAGGGAAGGAGAATAAAATGAGTGCTATAAATATTGCTGTGGCGGCTCCGGAGTTGGAGGTAAAAGGATATCCCGTGAAAGGGGAAAAAAGAATTCTGACACCGGAAGCCCTTAGATTTATTGCCAGACTGGAAAAGGAGTTTGGTCCGGAGCGCGAACGCTTGTTGAGGGTCCGCCAACACCGTCAAAAGGAACTGGACGAAGGGATCTTCCCGGATTTTCTGGAAAGTACCCGCGATATCCGGGAGAGCGAATGGCAGGCTGCCTCCATACCGCCGGACCTGAAGGACCGCCGGGTGGAGATTACCGGTCCCACCGACAGAAAGATGATTATCAATGCCCTGAACTCAGGTGCCAATATCTACATGGCCGATTTTGAAGATGCCAACTCGCCTACCTGGCAAAATGTGATTGATGGACAGATCAATCTGCAGGATGCGGTCCGCAGGATCATTGAATTCCGCAATCCGGAGGGAAAATTATACCAGCTTAAAGATAAAATTGCCACGTTGATGGTGCGTCCCCGTGGATGGCACCTCACTGAAAAACATGTCTTATTGGACGGAAAACCGATTTCAGCTTCCATATTTGATTTTGGATTATATTTCTTTCATAATGTGCACCAGTTGCTGAAAAATGGAACCGGACCCTATTTTTATCTGCCGAAGCTGGAAAGTCACCAGGAAGCGCGGCTGTGGAATGATATTTTCAATTTCGCCCAGGATGAGCTGAATGTGCCGCGGGGCACCATCCGGGCCACGGTCCTGATAGAGAATATACTAGCTGCTTTCGAGATGGATGAAATTATTTATGAACTGAGAGATCATTCCGCCGGACTCAACGCCGGCCGCTGGGACTATATATTCAGTATTATCCGCAAGTTCCGGAAACATCATGAGTTTCTGCTGCCGGACCGGGCACTGGTCACCATGAATACACATCTGATGCGTTCCTATTCAAAACTGCTTATTCAGATTTCTCACCGGCGCGGCGTCCATGCCATTGGCGGAATGGCCGCGCAAATCCCGATCAAGAACAATCCTCAATTGAATGAAACGGCGCTGGACAAGGTTCGGGCTGATAAAGAGCGGGAAGTCGGAGACGGCCATGACGGAACCTGGGTGGCACATCCCGGACTGGTTTCTGTTGCGAAAGAAGTCTTTGACAAAAAAATGCCCCAGCCCAACCAGATCTCACGCAAAGTCAAAGAATATCATATCGGCACCGAAGATCTGCTGCAGATCCCGGCGGGTGATATCACCGAAGACGGTCTGCGCGCCAATATCAATATCGGCATCCGCTACCTGGAGGCATGGCTGCGCGGAAGCGGTTGTGTGCCCATCTATAATTTGATGGAAGACGCGGCGACTTCCGAAATTTCCCGCTCACAGGTATGGCAGTGGGTCAATTTCCCCAATGCCCGCCTCAATGACGGACGGGAAATTACCGCGGAACTTTTCCGGGAACTGGTGCCCCAGGAACTGAAAAAAATTAAGGAATTAATGGGAGAAGAACAGTTCAATTCCGGAAAATTCGAACTGGCCGCCCGGCTTTTTGACGGACTGGTCAC
>JARRQT010000051.1:0-16878 GCA_037381445.1 Calditrichia bacterium | reverse complement strand
ATGGTCCGTGCCAAACATTCTTTGGCTGAAGATTGCAGCCGAACCATGCCGCCCTTGGCTGCTGGTTTTGTTAAAATCTCTCCGCCAATATCATAGAACGGCTGATGATTCCCCCCTCCCCTTCCACTTTAATGAAGCGGCGGCAAATTCGAAGCAAGCTCCTCAGAGCAAATCTAAGAGCCTGCCCGAAAATTCAATAATTCTTACAACTTTATGAATTTCATAAAATTCAATAATTCTTTCAACTTTATGAATTTCATTCGACTGTAGCAAGGCTGAGGGTCTACAGTGCTCTGATATTCGAAACATTCACAGCCAGCGCTCCGATGGCCAAGATTTCCAGTTCAGCCAATTTTATCAAAATGCCTTTCCTAACTTCAACAAAGTTGCCAGCCTCCATTTTAAAATAATACACGCCGGAACCAAAATTAACCAAATTCCAGGTCATCGAATAATCGCCAAGATTTTTATGTTGATTGACCAGGCACCGATGAATTCACTAAACTCCTTATTTAAAACACTCTGCAGGTTCCTCGATATCACTTCCTTTAAAATTCCTGGTCATCGAAAAAACTTTCCACATTGTGGTCAATTCTGATTGTATTTCCTTTACCGATGAACTATCTTTCCGTTGAGTCATATCTTTTCCTTTCTTTTTATTGATTCGCCTTAATAAAATTTAGGATGGATATGACTCACTTTTTATTCTTTTATCTCTTTTTACACAAAATTATGGGCAGAATCTGGAGAAGCGGCTTTATGCTATAAAAAAGATCCATATATAAGCATAATGAAAGATTAAATCAAAATTTCCCGGTATTACTATGAAAAGAATTAGGCCTAATGCGAATTCCTCAACTATCTAATATATCCATTACCTCAAGACCATCGCATCAAAAAATATTTTTCAGAACCGATTTAATAATGAAAATTTGGCAGTTTTTAAGCTTCACACTTGATTAAATCACGGTTTAAAATTATATTGGATGCATTGTTCAATATAAAGGGAAGAATAATTCTTGCCGAAGCATAAAATAATCTGCAAAAGAAAATCATGACCCAACCAATTTGAATAAATTGCTCTAGGCAATCTAAAATAAAATGAAAAAGCAGAAGATTCTCAGATTTGTTTTTCCCGGATATTTATCATTCTATATTTCATGGGATAGGTGATCTCTAGATTATGATCTATTGGTACCCTGGCCAGGGGCAAAATGCTGCACATTGGACCTCTTAAATGTCGGCAATAATATAATTTGGATGTTATGAAAGAACTAATGCCAAAACCGGAAGGGATGGAAATCCATCGGCTAATCTTCTTATAAACCCAGAGCGTTTCAGTGCCTGCTGCCCATAAAATTTCTGAGCTTGTTAAGATAACCTGACCATGAAATGAGTGTCACCAGATCGAATCCCGTAAAACATAATACCCGGATTGAAATGATTCCTATAAATCCAATAATTGTTCAATTCAAAAGGGACACGAAAAATGTTCAAACTAAAGAGGTGTTTTCGTTATGCTCTGCTCATTTTCCCATTTTGTGTGCTATTTCTTTCATGCCAGCGAAGCGGTCAGTCACTTTGCCAAGATCAAGAGTTGAGCTCCGGTTGGGCAATTCACGCCGGCGCTGAGCTTACCGGCAAAGAGGTATCGGGTGCCAAAATCGATACAATCGGCTGGTATCCGGCCACCGTGCCATCAACTGTTCTTGCAGCACTGGTGAAAGACGGGAAATATAAAAATCCCTATTTTGGCGAGAACCTGAGCCGGATTCCCACAGAACAGTTCAGGCAACCGTGGTGGTATCGCAATGAATTTGTGCTGAACAAAAAACAGGCGGCCAGACATATTCGCCTAACTTTCAACGGAATCAATTACCGGGCCAATATCTGGTTGAATCAGGAACAAATCGCTTCGGCAGATTCCACCTTTGGAGCATACCGCCGCTTCAGGTTTGATATCACAGGTCACATTTGCAGCGGGAAAAATGTCCTCGCCGTCGAAGTCTTTCCGCCAAAACCCGGTGATTTCACCATCGGCTTTGTAGATTGGAATCCCATGCCGCCCGATTCTGCCATGGGAATCTGGCGTGATGTGCAACTGGAATTCAGCGGTCCGGTCGCAATTGACCGGCCATTTGTGCAAACCAAACTGGATCTGGAAACGCTGGATCAGGCAGCAATTACGATCAGCACCGTGCTGGACAACCGGACCGGAGAATCGCAGTCCGGAGAACTCAAGGGAGAAATTGGAGGCATTGAGTTTCAGCAATCCTATTCTCTCAACCCGCACGAGCAGAAAAAGATCACATTCAGTCCCGCCAAATTCAAACAGTTAAATGTCCAAAATCCGAAGCCGTGGTGGCCTAACAATCTGGGCGAGCCCAATCTTTATCAACTGACACTTTCTGTCAGCGCCAACAAGCAGACTTCCGATATGCGATCAGTCCGGTTCGGCATTCGGGAGGTGTCGGATTATTTCAATGATGAAGGCCATCGCGGCTATAAAATCAACGGCAAGAAGATTGTGATTCGCGGCGGCGGCTGGACCGACGATATGATGCTGGTGGAAGACCCGGAAAAAATCGAATCACAGATCAAATATGTGAGGCATATGAATTTGAACACCATCCGGCTGGAAGGTTTCTGGGGAAACAGCCAGACGCTGTTCGATCTCTGCGATAAGTACGGCATATTGGTGATGGCCGGATGGAGCTGCCAATGGGAATGGAAAAATCTTGTGGGAAAAGAAACCGATGAGTTTGGCGGAATCAAAAGTCCGGAGGACATCGCACTGGTTTCGGAATATTTGCGTGATCAAATCCTGTGGCTGCGCAATCACCCCAGCATATTTGTCTGGGTGTTGGGAAGTGACAAGCTGCCCAGGCCCAAACTGGAGCAGAAATATGAGGAGATTCTGCCCGGCCTGGACGATACGCGTCCGACACTGCGTTCGTGCGGCACTAAGGTAAGCGAGGTCAGCGGCCCAACGGGAGTGAAAATGAACGGCCCATACGATTATGTGCCGCCGGTTTATTGGTACACCGATACGACTCACGGCGGTGCGTTCGGTTTCAATACGGAGACCGGCCCCGGGCCGCAGCCGCCTCCGTTGGAAAGCATTGAAAAAATGATACCCAAAGATCATCTGTGGCCCATTGACAGCGTTTGGAATTTCCACTGCAACCGGGGGATGTTTAGAACAATGGAGCGTTACTTGGATGCGCTGGACCAGCGATACGGCCCTCCCGAAAATGTGAAGGATTTTGCCATGAAGGCACAGATTACCAACTACGAAGCCATCCGGGCCATGTTCGAGGCTTTCAGCGTGAACAAATTCAAGACCACCGGAATTATTCAGTGGATGCTGAATTCCGCCTGGCCGGCCATGTTCTGGCAGCTTTATGATTATTACCTCATGCCCAACGGCGCCTTCTACGGCACCAAAACCGCCTCTCAGCCGCTGAACATTGTTTATAATTACGGCGACAACGGAATCTATGTGGTAAGCGATAAGCTCAATTCATTCAAAAATTTTCAGGCTGAGATTCGGATGTTGAACCTGCAGTCAGAGACGGTTTTCTCCAAGGACATCCGGATCAATATGGATGAAAACACATCGAAGAAAATCCTCAATTTACCCGAAATGGAAGGAATAACGCCGGTCTATTTTGTCGATTTGAAATTGAAAAGTGATATGGGCAAAGTCGTCGGCAGCAATTTCTACTGGCTTTCCACAAAAAAGGATGTGCCGGACGACGCCAAATCGCTCTGGTACGTTACGCCGACAAAGGAATATGCTGACTTCACTTCGCTGCGCGGTTTGCCCCAGGTTGCGATCAATGTACAGCACCGGTTTGAAAAGACCGGTAAAAACAGGAAGGTGACAGTGACTATGGAGAATCCCACGAATAACCTTGCCTTTTTTATCGAGCTGAAAGTCACCGGCGATAAAAGCGGCCAAACCATCCTGCCTGTTTTCTGGGATGACAATTATGTATCCATTCTCCCCGGCGAAACGAGAACTATTAGTGCAACTTTTGCTGAACAGGATTTAAACGGAGAGAAACCGGTGTTTTCGTATGAGGGGTGGAATGTGGTAGCGGGGGAATGATGGAAGAATGGATGTCGGAATATTGGAAACACAGAATAGCTGGAATAATGGGCTGAAAAGATGCGGTGATACAAAAATTGGCTTTTGCCTTTGTGGAAGTATGGAAGAATGGAAGTATGGAATGGATGGAGTAATGGAGTAATGGAGTAAAAAAATGCAAGTATTTTTGAATATTGCTTTGAGTCTTGGAGTTTTTGTGGCAATGTAATTTTGGCAAAACTGCTGATCGCTGACGGCTGAATGCTGACAGCTTTTCATTAATACGGAGGCTTGAATATGAAACGGAATTATTTTATCGTCAGTCTCGTTTTCCTGACTTTTTTCGTGATCTCATTTTTGACGAATATTCTGGGACCGCTGATCCCGGATGTGAAAAGGAGTTTCGGCCTCAGTTTGACCATGGCTGGATTTCTGCCATTTGCTTTTTTTATCGCGTACGGGGTCATGTCTATTCCGGCCGGGATGATGGTGGAAAAATATCGTGAAAAACGGGTGATGCTCATTGCCTTCGTTCTGGCATCCGCGGCGGCATTTCTTTTTGCAATTATTCCTCACTTTCCGGTCTATCTCATTTCGCTGTTTTCCATCGGGATCGGCATGGCAATTCTGCAGGTTGCCATCAATCCCCTGCTGCGCACGGCGGGCGGCGAGGAGCATTTTGCTTTCAACTCGGTTATGGCCCAGTTGATTTTCGGACTGGCCTCTTTTATCAGTCCGCAGGTTTTTTCCTACCTGGTTACCAATCTGCAGGACTACCGGGGCGGTGGTGATTTTATCGTCAGTACCTTCGCCGGAATTGTGCCATCTCACCTTCCCTGGATATCGCTCTACTGGCTGTTTGGCATTGTGGCGCTGTTTATGGTGATAATCCTCGGCCTGTCCAGGCTGCCCAAAGTGGAACTAAAGGAGGATGAAAAAGCCGGCGCGTGGCAGACGCACAGGGAGCTGTTCCGCAACAAATACGTGATTCTGTTTTTCTTCGGCATTTTCGCCTATGTGGGGACCGAGCAGGGCATCGCCAACTGGATTTCCGAATTTCTCTCTACCTACCATGGTTTCGATCCGCAGACAACCGGCGCCAATGCCGTTTCCTATTTCTGGGGCCTGATGACCGCAGGTTGTCTCCTGGGCCTGATCCTGCTCAAACTTTTCGACAGCCGCAGAGTGCTGATCTGGTTTGCCGGGGCGGCAATCCTCTGCCTCTCCTTTGCCCTTTTCGGGACGGCACGAATGGCTTTGTATGCATTTCCTTTGCTTGGCTTCTTTGCCTCGGTCATGTGGTCGATCATCTTCTCGCTGGGATTGAATTCGGTGGACAAACATCATGGCTCCTTTTCCGGCATTCTCTGCACAGCCATTATCGGCGGCGCCATCGTACCGTTGATAATCGGCGGACTGGGCGATATTTTCGGACTGCGGTTCGGCATGCTGTTCCTGTATCTGACGCTCGGTTATATCCTGAGTATCGGTTTCTGGGCCAAGCCTTTGATCGCCAATGCAACGATCCGCAGCAAAAAAACCGAGGTTGTGGTGCAGCAGGGATAATCCTTATTTTTGCTTCATTTCACTGGATGCTGGATGGGATGACGGATGTTGGGAGAATGAATTGAGTGGAGTATTGGAGTAATGGAGTGTTGGATTCGGAATGCTGGCTGCTTGATGGGATAATTGAAATTTTGATGATAAAGTGAGTGGAATGCTGGAGGAATGGAGCGTTGGAAGGGGAGCTGGTAGTTAGATGCCGGATATTCCATATTTCCATATTTCCATATTTCCATATTTCCATAATTCCGCATTTCCATTATTCCATTTTCCTGAACAAACAATTTAATCGCAAAGTAAGGAAATCTCTTTATGTCCGATGAAAGTATTGTCGGGGTTGATTTTGGGGCCACTGCGGTCAAAGTTGGCCGAGTTGAGGGGAACCATATAGCAGCGCATGACACTGTCCCAATTTCTGCCAGAGGAAGTGAGAAACAGGTTTTGAATGAGATTCTGCAGGCAATCGAAAAGGTGTTCGATCCGGAAGTGGCGGGCATTGGAATCGGGGTGCCCAGCCTGGTGGATGTTGAAAAGGGCGTTGTTTACAATGTACAAAATATCCCGTCCTGGAAAGAAGTCCAACTGAAGCAAATCGTGGAAGAGCGGTTTCGAAAGCCTGTCTATGTCAACAATGACGCCAATTGCTTTGCCGTTGGCGAAAAATACTACGGCAAGGGCAAACCGTACAAAAACATGGTTGGTCTGACAATCGGAACCGGGCTTGGCGCCGGGGTCATCATCAACAACCGGCTTTATGCCGGGATAAACTGCGGTGCTGGTGAATTCGGTTCAATTCCTTATCTGGACGGCATTTACGAAGACTATTGCAGCGGACAGTTTTTCGCAAATCAATATGGCAGAACCGGAACCGATTTTTTCGACAGGGCAAAAAACGGAGATCGACAATCACTGGAGGCCTATGAACAATTCGGAAAACATTTGGGAGAAGCGATCAAAACCATCCTGTTCGCCGTCGATCCGGAGGCCCTTATTCTGGGCGGCTCAATCAGTCAGGCTTTTCCATTTTTTAAAGAAGCCATGCGGCAAAGCATAAACGATTTTCCATATAAACGCTCGACTGTACGCCTTGTTGTTGAGCCGGGAGTTATTCCGCAAATCGCCATTCTGGGAGCGGCAGCGCTGTATTTTGACGCAGGCATTCAGACTATGAAAAGATAGAGTGACCTCTTACCGATTATCGATTTCCCCAAAAATCCTTGAGCCCATATTCCCGATATTCCTTTTGGTATTTGAGTAAATTTATGACAATTTCAAGCTTAAACCCCGACCGCACGGCAGGCTCAGAATTAATATTCGATATTTTCGGTTGATTTTTCCAGGTGATCAACGATGATATTAGAGGCAATCTGGCGGCGTCGATCCAGGCCATCCACGTCATGATATTTGGAAACAAACCTGTAAAACAGCAGCCGGCGCTTGTCCGAAAATCTCAAACCGTTTAATTGGCTATATGTCAAAACCCATTTTTGATTATCTGAGGCGGTTTCTGGTCACACAATGACTTCCGGAAATTTTTGGTCATTAAAAAATTAAAATATAATTTTTGAAATTCAGGGTTAAGTACTTATTTTTAATAAAATCATTGGAGAAATCGCCCATGCTGCCTGCCTTTCTTGAAGAGATTGAAACCATTGTCGGAAAGAACAACTTGCTGACATCAGCGGAAGACCGCATCGCCTATTCTTACGATGGGACCCAATTACTGGCCCACACACCGGAAGCGATTGTCATTCCCCGGGATACCGGCCATGTTTCAGAGATAGTCAAAATGGCAAATCGGGAAAAATTCGCCATCGTTCCCCGGGGATCGGGTACGGGACTGAGCGGCGGTGCAATCCCGCAGGAAAATTCAATCATCCTGTTGATGAACCACTGGGATCGCATTCTGGAGATAGACCAGGAGAACCTGACCGCATGGGTACAACCGGGAGTCATTACCGCAGATTTTCATGCCGCCGTGGAGAATATCGGCCTCTTTTATCCGCCGGATCCCGGCAGCATGAGCATCTGCACCATCGGCGGAAACGTAGGCGAAAATGCAGGCGGCCTGCGTGGTTTGAAATATGGCGTTACCAAAAATTATGTCATGGGTCTGGAAGTGGTACTTCCCACAGGTGACATTGCCGCATTCGGCGGCAAAACGGTAAAGGATGTGGCAGGCTATAACATGAAAGATCTCTTTGTGGGTTCGGAAGGCACCCTGGGGATTTTTACAAAGATACTGCTTAAACTGATCCCCAAACCGCAGTCCATCAAGACCATGCTGGCAATATTCGACTCCATTCAGGACGCCGCCAATACTGTTTCCGCCATCATCGCCAGTCGCATTATTCCGGCGACACTGGAATTTCTGGATAATACCACCATACGCTGCGTGGAAGATTATGCCCGCATCGGACTTCCTGTCGACAAAGAAGCTTTGCTCCTGATCGAGGCGGACGGTTATAAAGGGGAGGTAGAAGAGGACGCCCATAAAATAATGGAAATTTGCCGCAAGAACCATGTGGCGGACCTCAAGATTGCCAAAGATGAACAGGAGGCTGACACACTTAAGACGGCCCGGCGGGCTGCTTTTTCCGCGCTCGCCCGCTCCAGACCAACCACTATTCTGGAAGACGCCACAGTGCCGCGCAACCAGGTGGCACCGCTGGTGATGAAGGTTCAGGAAATTGCCAAAAAATACAATGTTACCATCGGCAATTTCGGCCATGCCGGCGATGGTAACCTTCACCCCACCGGATTAACCGATGAACGCGACAGCGAGGAAATAAAACGCGTGGAACAGGCCTTTGAAGAAATATTTGAAGTCACCGTACAATTGGGAGGCACCATTACCGGTGAACATGGCGTCGGATTAGCCAAAAAACAGTTTCTGCAGAAATGGCTGGATCCGGGCGCGCTGGGGATGATGCGAAAAATGAAGGAGTTTCTGGATCCCAATAATATTTTGAATCCCGGGAAAATATTTGATTTGTCGCCCAGATGTGAGGGAAAGCCGGAGAACTGAATAAAGGCTGAGCCGAAGACGAACAGAAATCCAGGATGATGATCGATGCCAGGCTTGATGCAAATCACCCAACTCATTAAAAGCTTAATGCGCTAACGCCTGCAGGAATATAACGGGAAAGAAAACAGAATGGACACAAAACCGCTTCATAAAATTGAGATCCCCAGCGATGATATTCTAACCCAATGCATGCACTGCGGACTTTGTCTTCCGGTATGCCCGACCTACAGTCTGACCCGCCTGGAACGGTCTTCACCCCGCGGAAGAATCCGTTTGATAAAAGAAGTGACGGCCGGTCATCTCCCCATCACTGAAAATTTCAGGGATGAAATGTACTTCTGCCTGGATTGCCAGGCATGTGCGACGGTTTGCCCGGCAGGGGTAGCCTACGGTCAATTGGTGGAGGCCGCCCGCGCGCAGATACTGCTCTCCGGCACCGAAAAGTTCGCGTGGCTAAAGAAGTTCTTCTTTCGCCGGATATTCCCCTATAATCAGCGTCTGAAGCTGGCGGCACGGCTGCTGCGATTTTATCAGCGATATCTGCAAAACATTGTTCAAAAAAGCGGCGTACTCAGATTGATCTCCAAAAAACTGGATCGCGCCCAGGGAATGTCTCCGCTCATTTCATCCCAGTTTTCCGACGCATTTATACCCGAGCGGCTGGTTCCCGGGAATCACCCCAGATACAGAGTGGGCATGCTCACCGGCTGCCTGATGAATGTGATGTTCGCGGACATCAACAGGGACACCGTGGAAGTGCTGCTGGAAAACGACTGTGAAATCATCACCCCCAAACAGCAGGTTTGCTGCGGTTCTCTGGCGGGCCACAACGGCGATTTCGAGATTGCCCGGCATCTTGCCCGCAAAAACATAGATGTGTTTTTATCACTGGATCTGGATGCCATTGTCATCAACTCTGCCGGGTGCAGCGCATTTATGAAAGAATACGGCGAACTGCTTCATGAGGACGAAGAATACCGTGAAAAGGCGGAGCAGCTCAGCCGTATTGTTAAAGATATAAGCGAATTTCTGGTGGAAATCAACTTCAAAAAACCCGCTGTTCCTCTGAAAGGGAAAATCACCTACCACGATGCCTGCCATCTGGCTCATAGTCAGAAAATTACCCGGGAACCCCGCGAAGTACTGCAGGGCATCCCCGGGCTGGAGATTATTGAACTGGCGGAATCTACCTGGTGCTGCGGAAGCGCCGGAATATATAATGTTATCCGCCAGGAGCCGTCCATGCAAATCCTGGACAGAAAAATAAAAAACATCCTGGCCACCGGGGCGGAAATCCTGGTCACGGGGAATCCCGGGTGCATGGGACAGATCGCATACGGTTTAAAGGGGATAAATTCTGCAATTGAAGTGATTCATCCGGTGACATTGCTTAACAGGGCGTATAAACAGAAAGGCTGAATAGATTTATCTGTTCAGATCCCTCTCAAATTCTCCTCTGTTCCATTTTTCAATAAATTGCTGAAATTAGCCGCAACCCGGAAACACCTTTTCCGATTGGCTTTATTTTTCCTGATTGCCGGCCCATACAGTCAATGCAAAAATGGCGGCCGCGGTGCCGTCCATGGTGGGCTCGTTGCTGGAGTAATCCGCAATGTCATCGTGATAGACAACATAATCGGTCTGATAGGATGCAAACTCATCCGCCTTTGAAAGGTAGATCCCCTTAAGCTGCTGATAGATGCTGGCGTAAATGGGACCATCCACCATTCCACCGGTAATCTGCCGTCCGGTCAGTGCATAGGTGCTGGCGTGGGGATGTTCCGGAAACTCGCCATTGGCGGGAATTCCCACAAACATAGTGGTCCCCCAGGGATTCCGGCCTAAAAGCCAGTCACGTGCAGCAATCATGAGCGCGTGGTATCGTTGGTCCCCGGTCATCTGCTCATACAGGTAACATTGCGATATCAGCGCCACTGCCAGGTTATTGGAGCACCAGATAAACGGCACCCCGATTTTAAATGGATTTTCTTTCGCCACGGAAAGACACTTTTCAATTCCATCGCGGTAATACCCGGCCAATTCAGTTTTTACCTGATCGTTCACCAGCGGATAAAGAACGTAGTGCCCCATATTCATAAATGGGTAGTATTGATAATGATCGGTTGTATCCCGTCCCATCCAGGATTCCGCGCCGGCCATTCGCGCATAGCGGATGGCATCTTGCAGATAGGCGCTGTCAGCAGTCGCCTTAAATAATTCTGCGGCCCCCCATTCCATATCATCCGCCCAGGTTGTTTCCGCATAACGGTATGGAGCCCAATAGGAATTCCCCTGCTGTACCCCTTCTTTCTGCTTTCCAAGGCGATACACTTCCCCGGCGGCCTTGAGACATTTCTGCGCAAACGGGCTATTCCTATGTTCCTGCTGCTCCCAAATCCGGTATGCCAGAGCCATCGCGGCGGCATATCGTCCCGCCAGATTTGCGACGCCGTCGGAATTGCTTTTATATTTTCTTAGGCCCTGGGGCTTCCCGTCGGCAAAATATACTACCCGGTAGCTGTTGGATCCCCATCCATAATCGGAACTGTCCGCACCCGGTTTCTTCCAGCCGATATGGTCGCGGTCATCGGCAACCTGATGAAACAGCATATCCGGCGCCGGGTGCAGTTTATGCATCCAGTCCAGCCCCCATTTGGCCTCATCCAGGATGTCCGGCAAACCATTGGGCATAGTTTCTCCATATGAATTGACAGAATCAGCAAATATGCCGGGAGCCGTCTGGTAAGCCATGAGCATGACCGGAACGGCATAGCTGGTCGTCAACAGATATTTGAGGTCATCCCCTGCATCATGCCAACCGCCGCTGGCATCCAGATAAGCGGAATCTGGAAAAGGTGCAAACATGGTGCGGCCATCCAGTCGGTGACATACCTCATGCCAAAAAGGATTATAGCCGCAGCGCTGCTGCCGCAGATAAACAAGCAAGCTATCTGGTACTGCCCGGTAAACATCCTGCTGAATTGCAAACGACTTTGACTGTGAGCTGCCTATCATCAGATGGTAACTGCCAGGCTCTTTTATTGAAGAGAAATTCAGTTCATAATAGTATTTAAAATTTGCCCATCCATGCTTTTTGATCTCACGGGACCTGAAAGAGAACATTATTTTTCCATCAGATTCCCTTATCAGCCGGCATTTCTTTTGGATTTTGTGGTTTGAAAAGGCGATGGCGACTTTGGTATCCTGTGGCACATATCCCATTTGATTCACACGGATATAGATCAGGTTATTCTCCGCAGCCTGCAGGTTTATTGTCATCCGGATGGTAAGAAACAGGCAAAGTATAAACAACCACCCACCTTTTTGATAATATAATCCCGGGTATTTATCACTTTTTATCCGCATGTCTCGCCTTTCTTTCGTTCGATTTCTCCTGTGGAAGCCCTGGTAATCCTTTCGAATCGGTAAAAAAATCCGGAAGCAGATGCCACTACCGGTCTATCCCAATAATAATATTAATATTTTTAATCTCTGCATTTATTTCGACAAATTATTATACTATATTAGCATAGAAGTAAGATTTTTCGGATAATTTTATGGAATATAATATCATTTTGTTATGAAGCCGGTTAATGTCAAATTAACTAAGCCGCTGCAGTCTTCATTCAAGATCAAAAAAATCTGCCTCCCTGTACTGGAATTCAACTGGCACTTCCATTCCGAATACGAAATTATGTTTATGAACAGGAGCCGGGGCAAGCGGTTTATCGGTGATAATATTGCTTATTACGAGGATGGTGAAATCTTTTTCATCGGTCCCATTCTGCCCCACATCTGGTATTCTCCCGCAATGAACGGCGGAGAAAAGCGCCACCATGAGGCTTTTCTTATCCAATTCCGGAATGATTTCATAGGGCTGGACGCACATGAAATCCCCGAACTGATTTCTGTGCAAAACCTTTCCTGTTTTCCGCAATGCAACACCCTAAAAATTCTTAAGAATTATGCGATATAATTCAGCTTGTTCATCATCCATTTTCAAAAGTTTCCTTTTGGTGCGTTTGGATTCCGGCAGTGTGTAGATTATCTGATACATATTGTGCTAATCTTGCTATCTTTTTGTGGACACAGAAATATAGCAAGATTATACAGGCAGACTATCGGGCTATCTGCTCAAAGCCGCGTTTGTTTAAATCAAAGTAGATAATGGCTGCGGAAATGATGGCCGCACCCAGGAATAATACTGCCGAGAGGTATTCACCAAACAGCAAATGTCCGATCCCAAACAGAAAGGTATAAACCACCACGACGCCCAGTATCCAATCGATAAACAACCGGCCGAAGCCTTTATCGGATTCCACACCGGGAACCTCTTTTGCGATCTTTCGCCATCCGATGCCGCCGGGATGGGTGCGTTTGTAAAAGTCGATCAGATGCTGCTTGTTTGATGGTCTGGTCAGAAACGTGACCAGCAACCAGACGATGGTTGTCCCCAGGACAGTTGGATACAGGGTAATAGGTGACTGCATTCCGAATCCGTATCGCGCTATGGGATAAATGATCAGCGGAGCGATCATAGCCGAGATCTCTGACCAGGCATTGATACGCCACCAG
Source organism: Calditrichia bacterium (assembly GCA_037381445.1). Taxonomy (GTDB): domain Bacteria; phylum Calditrichota; class Calditrichia; order RBG-13-44-9; family RBG-13-44-9; genus JARRQT01. Next base: position 3,619 of record JARRQT010000051.1, on the reverse strand, counting down.
AACCAGCGCAGGATCAAAACAGCGCCCATACCGGCACTGGCATTGATAATAAATTCCCATGCCCCGGATATAGTGGTCAGGAAAAAGCGGGTGATCAGCAAAGAAAAAGCGACCATAAGAATGATTCCAAGTCTGGAAATCAGCACATAGTGTCTTTCATCCGCCTTCTTACGGATAAACCGGCGGTAGAAGTCGTTAATGAGATACGAGGTGCCCCAGTTTAACTGGGAGGCAATGGTGGACATATATGCCGCCAAAAACACCGCAATCAACAGACCCAACAGACCGGTGGGCAGGTAACGCAACATCAGTTTCGGATACATAACACCAGGATCGATAGTATTCTCATAACGCTCATACATATCTCTGAATTCCGGCGTATCGTAGGTAGGATCCTGCGGAACCAGAAGCGAGTTATCCTGATAGGCCTTCATTACCTTTTCATAAAGTGCCGGGTTCTGGGCGCGGATTTCAGCGGGATTTTCCGAACGGGGCAAAATAACCAATGCCGCCAATGCAACGATAATCCAGGGCCAGGGACGGATAGTGTAATGGGCAATAGTGAACCACAGGGTGGCAAACAGACTGTGTTTTTCATCTTTCGCGGACATCATTCGCTGGGCGATATAACCGCCGCCACCGGGGTCAGCTCCCGGATACCAGGTGGACCACCACTGTAAACCGATGTGGGCGATAAATGCTCCGGCGGTCAGTGCCAGTGCGCCACCGGTAATTCCGCCGGCGGTCATCTTCCCAATGCGGGGAAAGAAATCCAGTATCTGCGGCGCCAGCTTTGACTTCAGGGAAACCAGTCCGCCAACCTGGGGCAGCTGAACGACTATAACGGCCAGTATGATACACCCCACCATTGCAAATACAAACTGAAAACTGTCGGTGCGGGCGGTGCCCAGCAATCCGGAAGCGGAGGCGTAGATAGCGATTATGAATGCGGTAATGACCACTAACAAAAATGCATCAAAACCAGGGATAATTACGTGAAAGATCTTCTCCATGGCTTTGTTGACCCAGCCCATAACAATGGCGTTCATAAACAAGCCGAGATAGATGGCCCGGAATCCGCGCAATACGGCAGCTGCGTTTCCTGAGTAACGCAATTCTACAAATTCCACATCGGTCATGATGCCGGCGCGGCGCCACAGTTTTGCAAAGAAAAAGACGGTCAGCATCCCACCGATGGCCAGGTTCCACCATAGCCAGTTTCCAGCAATCCCGTTCTTGGCCACCAGTTCCGTAACCGCCAGAGGGGTATCCGCTGCAAATGTGGTTGCCACCATGGCGGTTCCGGCAATATACCAGGGCAGATTTCTACCAGACAGGAAGAATTGGTCGGTGCTCTTTCCCGCCTGCTGGGAATAATACCAGGCAATCCCGAAAATTATCAGGAAAAACAATATAACGACAGAAATATCCAGTAATTGAAGATGTGGCATAGTCCATTTCCCCTTTCACACAAAGCTTTCCGTGGATACTAATTTAAAAACACCTGCTTTATATTTCATACTGATTATTGATATGGCCAGAATGATCAGGCCTCTATTTCTGATGGTAAGCAGTCTCCAAAATTCCTTTTGCCACCGTCTCAGCCGGTGACACACATCCCCTGTTCCCAATCTCCTCTCCGATGAAGAATAGAATATAATACACCGGGGTGACCAATTCCGTCACCGCCAACGGAGTATCCGCAGCGAAGGTAGTCGCAACCATACTGGTACCTGCAAGCCACCATGGCAGACTTTTTCCGAAAGTAATAAATTCAGTAATATCTTTTCCGGCGCGTTTAGTAAAATATAAACCTATGCTGAGAGCGAAAATGAAATAAATTGCTACAAACGACCAGTCAAGTGTGCCCACGGGATATCCTCATATTATTGTTGAAGGATGCGAAAGCATCATACTTTTGCTACGGTGTTCATATTTATCAGGGGCTCTCAGAATCTTTCTGATTTTTAGTGTGTTAGGCTCTGGACTCAGTTGTATCGGTTGTCATTTACTGCAGATGAAATCAACAAGAACCTGCTGAGTACGGCTTTTATGTTCTTTCAGAAATAAAATCTTTAAATTCTCATTTTCCACTTACCAAAGGAATAACAAACAATATTTTATTTCCACATTTATTTTGTCAAGATTTTATACTATATTAGCAAAGGAAGTAACTTAGCTACTAAATTTAGCATTGAGAAATGTCCGTTATGAAGCCTGTCAATGTGAGGTTATCCAAACCGCCACAATCCTCTTCAAAATTTAAAAAGATCTTTCTGCCTTCACTGGACTTCAATTGGCACTATCACAGTGAATATGAAATCATGTTCATGCATAAGAGCCGGGGAAAGCGATTCATCGGAGACAATATATCCTATTACCAGCAGGGTGAGATCTTTTTCATTGGGCCTAACCTGCCCCACACCTGGTATTCTCCTGCGGGAGCATTCGGCAACGGTCAATATCACGAAGCATTTCTCATTCAATTCAGAGAAAATTTTCTGAACCTGGATTTGAGGGAAATCCCCGAGCTGCTTTCCATTCAGAATCTTTTTACAAACGCTTCCAGGGGGATTCAATTTCTTGGGAAAACACGCCGCGTTATCGCCGACCTGATTCTGGAAATGGAAAATCAAAACCCGCTTGACAGACTATTAAATCTGATCAAAATTCTTGATATTCTTGGAAGAGCGGACAAAGGGGAGCGAAGAATATTATCAAGCATCGAATTCATTCCCAACTTCCGCCCGAATGAACAGAGCCGCATTGACCGGGTCTGTACTTTCATTAATGAGAACTATAAAGATCCCATCCGTTTGGATGAAGCAGCCCATATCGCCAATATGAGTACAACCGCATTCAGCCGCTTCTTTAAAAAATCTACCGGGAAAACCTTCGTAAATTACGTTAATGAATTACGTATCGGCTGGGCATGCAAGCTGCTGATGGAAACCGATATGACTATTTCCGAAATCTGTTATGAAGTTGGTTTTAACAATCTCTCCAATTTCAACCGAAGATTTTCCGAACGTCACGGGACAAATCCGCGCGCTTACCGCAAGGAATTTGGAGCCAAATTTTAGCCCGCTTTTGATACTTTGCCAACTAATCCAGGTTGGTTTCCGTCCAAAACATGCTTTTATGAATTTTCTTCAACCCCCAGGCCCGGTTTGTCGTTATAGACCAGGCAGCCGTCTTTAATCGCAACGCCATTATAGGGATCATTGCTGATTAACAGGTTTCCGTCCAGATCAATCCAGTCAGCATAAGGCGCCAGGTGCGCCGCTGCCGAAATCGCCACCGAACTTTCGATCATGCATCCCAGCATAACCTTCATTTTCAGGGCCTTCGCCATCTGGATCATACGCAGCGCCTCCAGCAGCCCTCCCGATTTCATCAGTTTGATATTAATCCCGTCGAAGGCGCCCGCCAGCTTGGGAATATCCGCAGCATTTTTAACCGATTCATCGGCAACGATGGGGATACCTGCCCGCTCTTTCAGCCAGGCGGTTTCTTCAAGCATATTTGAAGGCATCGGCTGCTCAACAAATTCCACGCCCTGATTGGCCAGCCATTCTATTTTTTTGATTGCCTCTTCTTTTGTTTTCCAGCCTTCATT
>JARRQT010000050.1:0-23697 GCA_037381445.1 Calditrichia bacterium | reverse complement strand
TGGGCCCGTTTCTCGGCCTGGTCCAGTTCATAACGCGTGCGGCGCAGAATGACTTCATGCCGGTGATTGATAAAATACTGGATTAACTGGCGCAGCGTCAGCACACGAGGAATTCCGTCAACCAAGGCAAGATTGATGATGCCGAAGGTCACCTGCAGTTGGGTGTGCTTGTAGAGCTGATTGAGAACAACCTCGGGGACCGAATCCCGTTTCAATTCCAGAACCACGCGGATTCCATCACGGTCCGATTCGTCTCTGATATCGCTGATGCCGTCAATTTTTTTGTCCCGCACCAGTTCTGCGGTTTTTTCGATAAACGAAGCTTTGTTTACCTGATAGGGCATTTCGCTGATGATGATGCTGGTTTTGTTGTTGCGAAGATGTTCCACGTTAGCCCGTCCGCGGACAATAATTTTTCCACGGCCCGTGGAATAGGCTTCTTTAATCCCGTTTACACCGAAGATGATGCCGCCGGTGGGAAAATCAGGCCCGGAAATATGCTGCATCAATTCGTCAACATTGATATCCGGATTATCGATGGTGGCCACAATAGCATTGACCACCTGCCGCAGATTGTGGGGCGGCAGGTTGGTGGCCATACCCACCGCGATTCCCGATCCGCCATTGCAGAGCAGATTCGGAAAAACACTGGGAAGCACGATCGGCTCCTGCAGCGTCTCATCAAAATTGGGGCGCCAATCCACTGTATCCTTCTCCAGATCCCGCAAAATCTCACTGCTGATTTTGGCCATCCGGACTTCGGTATATCGCATGGCCGCCGGTGAGTCACCATCGATTGATCCGAAGTTTCCCTGGCCGTCGACCAGCGGGTAGCGCAGTGAAAAATCCTGCACCATCCGGACGATGGTATCGTAAACCGCGGAGTCACCATGTGGGTGATATTTTCCAAGAACTTCACCCACCACCCGGGCGCTTTTCTTATAGGGACGATTGTAGGTCAATCCCAATTCATGCATCCCGAATAAAACCCTGCGGTGAACTGGCTTCAGGCCGTCGCGGACATCCGGGAGCGCGCGGGAAACAATAACCGACATGGAATAATCCATGTAGGAATCCCGCATTTCCTCCTCTATGTTAGTCGGAAGTATTCTTTGTCTTTGCAATTCCATCTTGAAATCCTGCCTTTCTTCAAATAATAGCTAATCACTCTGTATGCAAACAAAAGCGTATTTCCTATATATCCAGGTTGCGCACGTAGCGTGCATTTCTTTCAATAAAATTCCTGCGCGGTTCCACCTGATCTCCCATCAGCGTGCTGAAAATGTGATCCGCTTCGGCGGCATTTTCCAGCGTGACCTGCAGCAGGGTCCGCTTTTCGGGATTCATGGTGGTCTCCCACAACTGTTCGGGATTCATCTCACCCAAACCTTTATACCGTTGCACATTCACTTTTCCATCGTTACCGTTCTTGCTGAAGCGCTTGACGATATCATCTTTCTCGTCATCATCATAGGCATACAGCTCTTCCTTCCCCGCCTTTACCTTGAACAGCGGCGGTTGGGCGATATAAACATTGCCCAGTTCAATTAACTGCCGCATATACCGGAAAAAGAATGTCAGCAGCAGCGTGCGAATGTGAGAGCCATCCACATCGGCATCAGTCATGATAATGACCTTATGATAACGAAGTTTTTCGAAATCGAAATCCTCTTCTCCGATTCCGGCGCCCAGGGCGGTAACGATAGTCTTGATTTCCTGGTTTGCCAGTATCTTATGCAGCCGGGCTTTCTCAACATTGAGGATTTTTCCCTTCAGAGGCAAGATTGCCTGGAAGCGCCGATCCCGGCCCTGCTTGGCGGAACCGCCTGCGGAATCACCCTCAACCAGGTATATTTCGCACTGCTGAGGATCGCTGATGCTGCAATCCGCCAATTTTCCGGGCAGCGAACTGCTTTCCAGCGCGCTTTTCCGGCGGGTCAGATCGCGGGCCCGGCGCGCCGCTTCGCGCGACTGTGCAGCCGCAACGTTCTTTTCAACTATCTTCTTGCCAACCGAAGGATTCTGCTCGAGAAATTCCGCCAGTTGATCGTTGAACACAGATTCAACAACCCCGCGGACCTCGCCATTCCCCAGCTTGGTTTTGGTTTGGCCTTCAAATTGCGGTTCACTTACTTTTACGCTGATCACGGCCGTCAGCCCTTCGCGGACGTCATCACCCTGCAACTGGACGTTTTTCAGCAAATTGTTTTTGTTTCCGTAATTATTGAGTGACCGCGTGAGAGCGGATTTGAATCCCACCAGATGGGTTCCGCCTTCAATTGTATTTACATTGTTACAATAGGTAAAAATATTGTCGCTGAATGAATCGTTATACTCCAGGGCGATCTCCACTTCAATTCCCTCTTTTTCAGCGGCGATATAGATGGGTTTGTGGAGCGCCTGTCTGTTTTGGTCAAGATATTTAATAAATTCCGCGATTCCGCCCTTATATAAGAATTCCTCAGAATTTCCATCCCGGGCATCTTTCAGGATTATTCGCAATCCCTTGTTCAGAAAAGCCAGTTCACGGAGCCGGTTCGCCAGGGTATCAAAACTGTAATTGACTTTCCGGAAAATTTCCTCATCGGCCAGAAAGGTGACTTTGGTTCCACTTTCCTTGGTCTTTTTTAAGACTTTGATAGGCGCTACAGGGATACCCCGCTCATAGCGCTGGTAATGCACCTGCCCATCGCGGTAGACTTCCACCTCGCACCATTCGGAAAGCGCATTTACCACCGAGGCACCCACGCCGTGCAATCCCCCTGAAACCTTATAGGTTGAATGATCGAATTTGCCGCCGGCGTGGAGAACGGTCATAATGACTTCCAGGGCCGATTTGCCAAGTTCCTTATGCGTATCCACCGGGATACCGCGGCCATCATCCACAACCGTGATGCTCTCGTCTTTATTGATAGTTACGGTAATCTTGTTGCAAAATCCGGCCAGCGCTTCGTCAATACTGTTGTCTACTATTTCGTAAACCAAATGATGAAGCCCATGGCTGGTCGTGTCGCCGATGTACATGGCAGGTCTTTTCCTGACTGCCTCCAGACCCTTCAAAACCTGAATATTTGCAGCCGAATAAGTCCCCGATGTTTTCAATTTATCTTCAGCCATTGCACTTCCTTTCAATAAAATTTGATATCATTAATAAGTTTTTTTCCAATTTTGTTGTTCAATTTTTCGCAGATTTCATTTTTGAAAAACTGCAGTTCATTCCTCCAAACCGTGTCATTTACCCTTACAAATAGTATACCTTTAGCCACCTTATATGGTTCTGTCTTTTGTGAGATTTCCTTCCCAACAACTATGTCCCAGTAGGCGATGGCCAAATTTTCCTCAAAACGATCCTTTATTCCGATTGATTGCAGAAACTGGTAGATCAGCTTGTTAAGAGGTTTGGCCTCATTCATAGGGATTCCCGAACACTTACGGTTCCCTGCTCGATTTCATAAAAATGGGCATCGGCCTCCCAGTTGTTCATTTTTCCAAAAAAATGGGGAGAAGTCGTCGTGATGAACACCTGACCGATGCGGGAGAGGGAACCTATCATATTGCTTATGCGTCCGGCATCCAGTTCTCCAAAGATATCATCAAACAGCAGAAGGGGCGTTTCATTCTGCACATTTTTCAGAAAGTTGAATTCCGCCATTTTCAGAGCAATAACAAAAGTTTTGTGCTCACCCTGAGACCCGATAGCCCGCAGTGCTTTCCCGTTGATGAGAAACAAAACATCGTCCCGGTGAGGACCGATGGCTGTGCTGCCGGTCTGCAATTCCTTTTCTCGGCTGTTTGAAAATGCGGTTTGATAAGCCTGAGCAATGCTTTCCGGTTTCTTGAACGGCACAGAGCTCTGATAAACCATTTTTACTTTATCCGCCATTCCGCTGAGCTGTCCGTAAAATTCCTTGACCATTTTATCCAGCGATTCAATCGCTTCCAGCCGTTTTTGAATAAGAATGGTGCCATGTTGTACCAGCGCTTCTTCCCACGAACGGAGCAAATTGGCATCCGTTGCGTCCTCCTGCAGGAGTGCGTTTCGCTGTTTCAGGGAACGCCGGTACTGGATCAAATGGTGCAAATAAAGCTTGCTGGATTGGGAAAGCACAATATCCAGAAACTGGCGGCGCTGCTGGGGACCATTCTGGCTTATCTGAAGGTCGGACGGCGCCAGCAGAACAACCGGGATATATCCGATATATTCCGAGAATTTTTGAATTCGCTGTCCGTTATAAAGCAGGCGCTTCCCATCCACCTGCGAATAAGCGATGGCGCTTTGATGACTGCGTCCCTGTGTACTCTTCAAATCTCCCTGAATTCGAAAATACTTTTCCTTATTCGAGATCAAGTTCGGATCACTGCTCGTTCTAAAACTCTTTGTCAAAGCCAGATAATAAATACTCTCCAGTATATTCGTCTTACCCTGACCATTTTTCCCAAAAAGCACATTTGTTCCGGCGCGAAAACCAACTTCCGCCTGCTTATAATTTCTAAAATTGGTTAAATTCAAAGTTTCTAAAATCATTTACTCCGTTTCCAAACGCACAGGCATTAACAACATCAAATGATCTTCACCCTCGGGCATCTCAACCGGATTGGCAAGCACCGCATAATCGGGCCGCACAAAACGAAGCTGCAACTGTTCCGTGGAAATGTGGCGCAGTATATCCTGCAGATAACGCGAATTAAAGGCAATCAGAAAGTCATCGCCGTTAAATTCGCATGAAATCCTTTCCTGTGCTTCCCCCCCGTAATCAATATCTTCGGCATGCAGTTCCACGTGCTGGGGGAAGATATGTAAAACGACCTGAGATGTTAGGGGATTTGAAAACAATGAGACGCGTTTAACGGATGCGTAGAACTCATCGCTGTTCACCAGCATCTCAAACGGCGTCTCCTGGGGAATAACCCGTTCATAGTCGACAAATGTCTCTTCAATCAAACGGGCATATAACTGGATATCCTCCATCTCGAACAGCGCATGCTTTTTCCCGAAATGAATGGTGCTGCTGAAACTCCCGTCCAGATTACGCAGTACGAAATTGAGCGAACGGGTCGGGATGATGGCCGACACCTGTTTGTCGGCGGCAGCCTCATTCGTATATCTCATGCGGGCCAGGCGATGACCGTCTGTGGCCACAGTGTCTATCTTCCCGGGAGATATGTTAAAATAAACCCCAGTCAAGGCAGCCCGAAGTTCATCCGTAGAACAGGCAAAGATCGTATTTTCTATTATTTTCCTGAAAATGGGATTTTCCAGGGTGACCGGCTGAACATCTTCACCCAGTTCGGGGCGCTGCGGGAATTCCACAGGATTCACGCCGGAAATTTTATACCGTCCAAAATCGGAGGTAATTCTCATCCGGAACTGGTCATCCGCTTCGAAATGTAATTCGATGTTGGGCAGCTCCCGGACAATATCATGGATCAGTCGCCCCGGAACTGCGATAGAACCTTCTTCTGTGATGGAGGCGCCAGCCCAGGACATCAATGTAATTTCCAGATCAGTACCCACAATTTTCAGCAAATTGTCTTCTGTAAAAAGCAGAACATTTTGGGTCATCATAAAGGTGGAACGCTGCGGAATAACATTTACCACTTTCTGCAGGGCACTGTAAATCTCGTCACGCATAACTGAAAATTTCATTCTTTTTCCTCCATCTCTTGGTGTCTTTTAAACTATATAAATTAATGAAAAATATAGTATTTTACAAGCAAAATAAAAGCTTATCACCATCCGCCATTCTCTTACCAATCATTTAAAAACAGCGAGATTATTCTCCTCCATACTGATCATGATTTAAGATAAATTAAAAATGCAATTTATGAAATGGTATCACCTATTGACCGGAACTTTTCTCTCATAGCCAGCCAGTAATTCTTCAAATAACCACAGATCTCCCCAGACTTCAAAACGGAAATTCTTTCTTAGAACTTTAGTGAAAATGCCTTCAATATATTTCATCATCGATAGAAGCCGGGTAATATCCGGGGAACAGATAGAATATTAAAAAGTTATATCTTTGTGAATTATTGATCATAGCTTATATTACCATTTCCGTATGTTTCTTGCTGTCTTCTCTTTAAGCTCTAAAATTTGTGCAGGAGAAAATCGGAATATCATACTTGATATCAAATATTTCCCACCCGCCAAGAGATTAATATCTTCAAATGAATTTTGATCGCTTTCAAATTTAAGAGCAACGAAATTTCCAGACTTCAAAAATCTAAAATCTCAAAACCTGATTAAGGATAGGAAAAATAGGACAAAATAACATCAAATCGCTTCCGTCAAATCATGTGGGGATAATCAGTCTTTGAAAAATATTAAGAGTTTCCTTAATTTAATGGGAAAACGGCTGGTTGAGATGTAAATTGGATTAGTGACAAAAATATTTATTAAATACTTGATAAACTGCATGTTCATTTTCTACTTTATGCATCTGTTTTGGTAAATGAAATTGAATTAGTTTTCCCCGGGACTAAAAAATGGAAGGATATAAGTTATGAAATTAAAATTACCGCACTCTTCTCAGAACTGGATCTCTCTGATTGGGGCTACTATTGCGATAATCTGTCTCTTCATGATCATATTTCTGATCGCTATTACGGCCTTTCTGGCACGACAAGCCGCTTATCTGGGTCTGGTCACTTATATTCTTTTGCCGGCGGTCATGGTTATGGGGCTTCTGCTAATCCCCATTGGAATGATCATCAAGAATCGCCGGGAGAGGAGGGCAAAAGTTCATGGTGAAGCGGGATGGCCGCAGGTGGATTTAAATGACCCGCGACACCGGAACGCCTTTTTTATCTTCGCAATTGGAACCACCATTTTTCTGTTTCTCTCTGCCTTCGGAAGTTATGAGGCCTTCCATTTTACCGAATCGGTTCAATTCTGCGGTACGCTTTGCCACTCCGTAATGGACCCGGAATACATAGCCCATGCCAATTCTCCCCATGCCAAGGTGGCTTGTGTGGCCTGTCATGTGGGACCGGGAGCGGACTGGTACGTTCGGTCGAAACTTTCGGGATTATATCAGGTATATGCCACGCTGGCCAATGTTTATCCCCGGCCAATTCCCACGCCCATTAAAGATCTACGGCCAGCACGTGCGGTGTGTGAACAGTGTCATTGGCCGCAAAAATTTTATGCTTATTCTGTCCAATATCAGACCCATTTTCTGGCAGATGAAAACAATACAAGATGGAACATTCGTCTGATAATGAAAGTTGGCTCGGAGCATCCTGCTATGGGATTGATAGAAGGCATTCACTGGCACATCAGCCCATTCGTAAAAGTTGAATACATTGCAACCGATAAGGCCCGGGAAGATATTGCCTGGGTAAAATATACAAATCTGGAGACGGGCGAGGAATCAATATTTGAGGACGAGAACAATCCTCTCGACAAAGCACAGTTAGATACTTTAGAAAGACGTACAATGGACTGCATTGACTGCCATAATCGGCCTTCACATTTATACAATGCGCCGTCACTTTTTGTCAATACCGAAATGACGGCTGGCAATATTCCGCCAGAATTGCCTGATATTAAAACAGTGACAATGGATTTATGCTCTGATACTTATCCTTCCATGGATTCTGCCATGATTCACATTCGGGAATATATTCAGGATTATTACCAGAAAAACTATCCGGACATTTATAATAATAATCGACCTTTGGTCGAAAAAGCAATCACCGGATTTCAGTCTGTTTTTTCCAAAAACATATTTCCTAATATGAAGGTGCGCTGGAGCGCTTATCCCAATCACATCGGGCATCTTGAGTTCAAAGGCTGCTTCAGATGTCATGATGGAATGCACAAGACGGAACAAGGAGAAACAATAAGCAGAGATTGCAGCCTGTGCCATCTGATTAATGCCCAAGGCACTCCCGGGAATATGGAAAGGACAGACGTTAATAAAGCGCTGGAATTTAAGCACCCGGTTGACATAGATCAGGCATGGAAGGAAAGTTTGTGCACGGACTGCCATACGGGTCTGAATCCATAATTTAATTCCTGTTACAGATTACATTTTTCCTAAAACCTTCGGCCGGTATTTCTTCTGACAGAATAATCTTTTAGAAGAAATACCGGTTTTTGCAATCTTTCCCTAAACTCAATTCAAACATGTTTGTCAATTCTTTCCTGTATTCGAGGAATGATTTCGAGCAAAATTGGCAAGGTCCTTAACATTGCAGGTTCTCATATAACGTAATTCATTCTCAATATTAGACATTCAAAAGAAAATTTTAATTGTCCTTTACAGTTATTTGCCTGAGGAGTTCATTTTTAGACATAATAAATATTGCTTGCTTTGAAATATTTTAATCACTTAAAGAATTTTAGTTGATTCTAAAGGCGACCCACCAGAATGCAACGTATCAGCAATAGAATGTTTTTCATATTAGATATTGCCTGTGATGTCGCTGCAATTTTCTCATGCCTCTTAAAAGCCTTTTTTAAAAATGAAGCGGACCAACAATACTTTTTATATTTTCGCAATTTTACCGAAAATCACTACTGAATAACGGCTACAGAGCTCTTTCCTTTAAAACCTTCATATGCAGCAACGAATGATGACTGTGAAATTTGTCATAGCGATCCAACTCTCACCGCCACCCGCTATGGTCGATCGGTTTCAATGTATGTCGATTACGACAAATTTCTCAAGTCTGTGCATAAAAGCCTGCAATGCGTTCATTGCCATACCGATGCTAATGTAAAAGAATTTCCGCACCCGGAGAAATTGCTTAAGGTCCAATGCCAAAGCTGCCATCAACAGCAGGGCAAAGATTACGATGCCAGTATTCATCATGCCGCCCTTAAGCGCGGTTCACCGTATGCGCCGACCTGTTCCACCTGCCATGGAGTACACTATATTCTTCCCCCTGATAATCCCAATTCAAGCACTTATATAATGAATATTCCGGCCTTATGCGGTCAGTGCCACCGCGAGGGCGCGCCGGTTTCAAAGGTTTATAAAATCCCCGAAAAGAATATTCTGGCCAATTATTCCATGAGTATCCATGGGACAGGGCTTTTTAAAATGGGACTGACTGTGACGGCTACCTGTAACAGCTGCCACAGAAACCATATGATCCTTCCCGCCACAGATCCTCATTCCAGCATATCGGTTCAAAACATCGCTAAGACCTGCATGAAATGCCATTCACGAATTGAACAGGTTCATAAAAAGATAATTCGCGGCGCCTTATGGGAACAACAACCGGGGGCGGTTCCGGCATGTACGGATTGTCACCTTCCTCATAAAATCCAGGCTGTAAGTGTGGTTCCTAAAACATCCGACAAGAGCTGTTTGAAATGCCATGCCAAAAAAGATCTTCATAAGACTGTAAATGGCAAAACGATATCCTTAACAGTCGATGTTGCTCAACTTCAGAACTCTGTTCATAAAAACATCCCTTGCGTGCAATGCCATTCTGATATTTCGCCTCATCATCCGCATCCGCCGGTCACTGTCGGCAAAGTAAACTGTGCGAACTGCCACGCCGAGGTTACTGAAAAATATTTTTCCAGCAGCCACGGACAGGCCTATGAAAATAAAAATAAAATGGCTCCTTATTGTAGTTATTGTCATGGCACCCATGATGTGCTCTCACACCTGAATGAAGATGCAAAAACCTACCGAACACATATCCCGGCATTATGTGGTGATTGCCATGCCAAATTGAAAAATTCGCCCAATCAACAAGTGCGCTCACATGCCAATGTGCTGTTCGATTACTCCCGTAGTGTTCATGGAATAGGCCTGGTAAAATTGGGATTGCTCCCTACTGCGGTTTGCACAGACTGCCATAGCACGCACTACATTTTAGGCAGCAACAATCCGCAGTCTTCTGTCTATTTTAAAAATGTCCCGGCAACCTGCGCAACCTGTCATCTGGGAATTTACAAAAAATTCATTAAAAGCATTCATAGTTTCACTGTAACACACACCGAAAAGAAATTGCCGGTATGCAACAACTGTCACTCAGCGCATCGCATACAAAATGTTGCATTAGATCCTTTCATGCGGGAAGTTACCGAAGAATGTGGTTCCTGCCATAAACGGCTTGCAAAATCATATTTTGAAACAATACATGGTCAGGCATACCTGGATGGCAATCTGAACGCCGCAAAATGTTCGGACTGCCATGGAGCGCATTATATTCTGTCGGTCAACAATCCAAAATCCAGTGTTGGAATTGACAATATTGTGACGACCTGCCGCAAATGTCATCCTGATGCAGACCGTCGCTTTACAGGTTATCTTACACATGCGACTCACCATGACAGGGCAAAATATCCCATACTATTTTTCACCTACTGGGCAATGACCGGTCTGCTTATTGGCGTCTTCAGCTTTTTCGGCGTTCATACAATTTTATGGCTACCGCGCTCCTACAGGCATCTTAAGGAAAAAAGAAAAATCAGCACTGGTCCTAAAAGATACTATATCCGGCGCTTTAATACCTTACAGCGCCTGATTCATTTGTTTGTCATTCTGAGTTTTATGGCATTGGCGCTTACTGGTATGATGCTGAAATTTGCCGGACTTCCATGGGCAAAATTTATTGCCAGTTTTGTAGGCGGTGTTAGTGCAGCAGGCACAATCCATCGAATAGCTGCTGTTATTACATTTGGATACTTTTTTACCCACCTTGGCTCCTTATTAAGATTAAAGAGCAAGAAAAAGCTATCCCTGAAACAGCTTATTTTCGGCAAGAATACCATGTGGTTTAAGAAAAGAGACATTATTCAATTCTGGCAATCAATGAAATGGTTTGTTGGCCTGGGGCCCCGTCCGCAATATGGGCGTTGGACATACTGGGAAAAATTTGACTATTTCGCAGTTTTTTGGGGAGTAGCGGTTATTGGTTTCACCGGACTAATACTGTGGTTCCCCGAATTTTTTACCTTATTCCTGCCGGGCTGGATCATTAATGTTGCCATTATTATTCATGGTGATGAGGCCTTATTGGCGGTCGGCTTCATCTTTTCAGTTCACTTTTTTAACAGCCATTTGCGTCCCGAATCCTTTCCTTTAGATCCGGTTATTTTCACGGGACTGGTTCCGGTTGAGGAATATAAAGAAGACCGTCCTGCAGAATATGAAGATCTAAAGAAGAGCGGAGAATTAAGTAAGAAGGTCTCTTTTACTGAAATATCGCCACCGAAAATGCTTGCCATTCGTATTTTTGGATACACTTTTTTGACTATCGGCATCATTTTGATCGTTTCAATTATTGTCAGTATGCTTTTAGGTTATAAATAATTCTGACTGTGAGCAATTTATAAATTTTTCAGTTTTTTATAATAGTCATCATTTTCAAATTTTCTGCATTACAATGAAGATTAAAACAATATCAATAATATGAAAATTAGGATAAGGCGTTATGAGACCGTTGGTTTTATTAAAGCATTACTTCTACTTTGGAGTTCCGGACACCGGTAAATTATAATAATCCTAACAATAAAAAAGGAGTGAATAGACTCTCTTAAAAATTCAAATTATTTTCCTAATGGATTCGTTAAGCGATCTGGTGGATATGAGAATGATGCTTACCTTATAGGTTCAGAGAGATGCGCGAATCCGACTGCAACAAGTATTATACACCTCATGAAGCTGCCGGCATAAGAAATCCAATAAAATATTTTTTGACTTTCTTTTCCGAACGGGTATTCCCATCTGACATCCAGAAGGTCAGATAGGGTTTATCTGAATAGGACAGCGATTTACCGGATAAGATATTCCATGCTATTTTAAATTAAAACGGCGAATCCAGCGGGTAATTCTGATCTCCAGGTATGCTTGGAAAGGAAGGTCGATTCAAAACATTAAGCAGTAAATGAGACAAATGAGAGAGAAATTAGTTCTCTATTGTTCTCAAAGTCTGTGCGAATTATAGTCGATAACTTTAACCCGTACGGAGGAGGTATGAAATGCAGAAAGAAACGTTCTATGAGGCTGTGCATCGAAACGGCGTTTCAAGACGCGACTTCCTGAAATTTTGTCTCATGATGACAGCTTCGTTGGGATTCGATTATTCCATGTTTCCCACTGTGGTAAAAGCGCTCGAATCAAAGCCCAGGCCGCCGGTATATTGGCTGAATTTTGCTGCCTGCACGTGCTGCACGGAAAGCGTCATCAAAGCGGCCCACCCCCTGGCTTCCGAGGCAATTTTAAGCATTATCTCCCTGGATTATATGGAGACAATTCAGGCAGCGGCGGGGCATCAAGCAGAAGAAATCATTAGCAAAGGGATGAAAGAAAACGCCGGAGAATACATCCTGCTGGTAGAAGGTTCCGTTCCATTTGGAGCCGAAGGCATGTATTGTTCTATCGGCGGAAGGCCTGCTATTGAAGTTCTTAAGGAAGCGGCTGCCAATGCAAAACTGATTATGTCCATTGGCGCCTGTTCATCTTTTGGCTGCATTACAACCGCAGATCCCAATCCGACTGAGTGCAAACCAATTTACAAAATTATTACTGACAAACAGGTGGTGAATGTTTCGGGCTGTCCCCCCATTCCGGATGTCATCATGGGGACTATTGTCCATCTGATTGCTTTTGGCGAACCACCGGAAGTGGATCTGTTTCACCGGCCTAAAGCATTTTACGGTGTCCGGATTCATGATAACTGTTATCGACGGGCTTATTTCGATTCCGGCATGTTTGTGACAAAATTTGATGATGAAGCAGCTCGGCAGGGATATTGTCTTTATAAAATGGGCTGCAGGGGACCGACGACTTATAACGACTGTGCGGTAATGAAATGGAATAACGGGGTCAGTTATCCTATTCAATCAGGCCATCCCTGTATCGGCTGCTCGGAGCCCGGATATTGGGATAACAAGCCGCTCTATCAACACCTCAGCGATGTGCCATATGTCGGCCTGGGTACTCCGGATAATATTGGTGAGGCACTCGCCATCGGAGTTGCTTTCGCCACCGGGGCACACCTGGTCGCTTCCGGTGTCAAGAAAGCAAGAATGAAAAAACCGCCGGAACCGCCTGATGAACAAAAGGAGAAGGAGGAATAAAAAATGGCTAAAAAAATTATTGTTGATCCTTTGACCCGCATCGAAGGGCATTTGCGGATACAGACAATTCTGAACGACAACAATGTGGTTACCGATGCCTCTTCCACCAGTGCATTATTTCGCGGCATTGAGATTATTCTAAAAAATCGCGACCCAAGGGAAGCCTGGGCATTGGCCGAACGGATTTGCGGAGTCTGTACCCTGGTTCATGCCATGGCCTCAGTTCGTGCGGTCGAAGATGCTCTCCAAATCTCCGTTCCCTCAACTGCAAACATTATTCGAAACATTCTGATCGCAACCCTGTTTGTGCACGATCATATCGTCCATTTTTATCATCTGCAGGCACTTGATTGGGTTGATGTGGTATCTGCGCTCAAAGCCGATCCCAAAGCTACCGCAGCCCTGGCACAAAAAATCTCAAACTGGGGTGATTCTTCAGTTGGTTATTTCACAGATATGAAAACCCGCCTGAAGACTTTTGTTGGATCCGGGCAATTGGGAATTTTCGCAAATGCATACTGGGGACATCCGGGGTATAAGCTGCCGCCGGAAGCAAATCTTCTTGCTTTTGCTCATTATATTGAAGCCTTAAACTGGCAACGCGAGATTGTTAAAATTCATACGGTCTTTGCAGGGAAGAATCCGCATCCCTTCATGCTGGTGGGAGGCATGCCGTGCTCCATCAACATGGAATCACCAGATACTATCAACATCGATCGGCTTGAACTGGTAAAATCAAAGATTGATGAGGCGGTCACTGTGGTCGACCAGCTATACCTTCCGGATGCATTGGCTATTCTATCATTTTATAAGGACTGGACACAATGGGGCGGAGGCGTGAGCAACAAAGGGGTGCTTGATTATGGAGATTTCCCGGAGGTTTCCGGAGATACTTCAACAAATCGCTGGAAAGGTGGCGTGGTACTGGACGGTAATCTTAAAGAAGTACATGAAGTCAATCCGGCAGATCCTGAACAAATTCAGGAATTTGTATCTTATGCCTGGTATCAATATACGCAGGGCGACAAAGTGGGACTGCATCCCTGGGCAGGTGAGACAAATCCTCAATATACAGGACCCAAGCCACCCTGGGATTTCCTGGATATGGATAAGAGATATTCCTGGATGAAGGCACCGCGCTGGCGGAAGAAATCAATGGAAGGCGGTCCGCTAGCCAGGACCATTCTGGCACTAGCCCATGGTGATGATGAGGTCAAATCTCTGGTGGATTACAGCCTTACACAGTTGAACTTGCCGTTTGAAGCAATGTATTCCACATTTGGTCGTATCCTGGCCAGAGCCCTTGAAACAAAGCGAGCGGTTACCATGCTGACGAAACTGTACGGTGATTTGATTGCTAATATTAAAGCGGGAAATTACAACACCGCCAATACGGAAAAATGGGATCCGTCAACCTGGCCAAAGGAAGAAGTAAAAGGTGTGGGCACTTATGCAGCACCACGCGGGGCGCTTGCACACTGGGTGAAGATCAAGGATGAGAAAATCTCCAACTATCAGGCGGTTGTTGCAACCACCTGGAATGGTTCTCCCAAAGATCCGATGGGGCAACACGGACCTTTCGAGGCGTCGCTCATCGGACTGCCTCTTCAGGTGCCGGATAAACCGCTGGAGATTCTCCGGGTAATCCACTCCTTTGACCCCTGCCTGGCCTGCTCAACCCATGTCCTTGACATGAGCGGAAAGGAGATAACGAGAGTAAAAGTGACATAGACAGGTTAATGAAATCTCAAAAAGGCAGAATCAGATTTATATAGGGCGTGATTATGACTATTATTAAAACACACAAAACCGTATTTTGAGATTTCAGACTAAAAAACAATAGGCTAAAAAATCAAATAAGTCGGAGAGAGGCAAAATGGCGACGCCCGTAAATACAAAAGAATTAGATCAAATGTACCGGCTTGAATCGGATCGCGTCCAGAGATATTATGTCTGGGACGCCGTTGTCCGCGTTTCCCACTGGGTCAATGTCGTGGCAGTGGCTATCATGATTTATACCGGTTTTAAGATTGGAGGTGCCCTGGGACCGTCAGGCACCGCAGGAACATTTAATATGGCAACTTATCGAAACTGGCATTTTGTTTTCGGGGTGGTTTTCACAGTGAATGGACTATTCAGAGCCTACTGGTTTTTTGCGGGACACACCTACCGGCAGTGGTTCAGGTTTAACTTTTGGCGCGCTGACTATTGGCGGGAGGTATGGTGGAAGATAAAGGATTATATAACGCTCCGTTATGAGGATTATGAAAGTTATACCCTTGGTCACAATGCACTCGCCAGTCTATCGTATTCGGCGGTATTTCTATGTGCGCTGTTTATGGCGCTAACCGGATTTTCTATGTGGGGCCAGTTGATACCCGGCGGTTTTCTGAATACGCTTTTTGGCTGGGTAATGCCCCTGTTCGGCGGCGAGACACATGTGAGAATGCTGCACCGCCTGGGGATGTGGTTTATCATCGCATTTATGATCCATCATATCACGTTTGTTTTTTATGTGGAGGTCTACAGAGAGAAAGGAATGCTTTCCTCGATGATCACGGGACTCAAAACCCGTCCCCTGGGTTGGAAGCCAACTGAAAAGCCCTGGGTACAGGCAAAAAAGAAGTCAGCATGAACATTGCAGTAATTGGAATCGGGAATCCGCTGCTCGGTGATGACGGTTTTGGAGTTGAAACGGTTAGAAGGTTAAAAGAGTCCGGAGAACTGCCTGATATTGAAATTCTCGATGGTGGCTCCATCGGACTCTACCTTCTTCCCTATCTGGCGGACAAAACTCATATTATCATAGTGGACATTGTTCAATCCGGAAAGCAGCCCGGCCAGATGATCAGGCTCAAAGCAGATCGGGTACCAACCGGAGTTTTCATGAAACTATCCGAACACCAGGTCACCTTTCACGAGGTTCTGGCACTTATGGGTCTGCTGAAAATTAGACCTGATGAATGCATCATAATTGGCGTTGAACCAAAGAGCAATATCTGGGGGGATTCTCTTAGCCCTGAAGTCGCCTCTTCAATCGATCTGGTAATTAAAGATATCAAAGCTCAGGTCAGACTATGGCAGGACGATTCGGGGGCCAATATATAAGAAAACAACAAGAACGCTCATATTCTGCCGTAGAAAGATATGCAAAAGGGCACAAAATCCAATTAAGGAATGCGTATTAAATATTTTGAAACCACGCATCTTTCTGGAAATCTTCTGTCACGGTCAATCACCAATATGCAAATATGCTTATGAAAATTTAGATCGAATACTGTCTTGCCAGCACATTTTTGCTTCTTTTATAAATTTTTCTCCCCGTCAGAGGTTTTGAGACATAAAACCTCAGCCCTGCGACACCGATGCCTCACCTGCGTCACGTTTGTCCCAATATATCAAACTACTGTTATTATATGACTTATGATTTTGTATTAATTTTTTGTGACAAATTAGCCCCACTTTATGGAAATCTGAGAATTTACAAACAATTCCTATTTAATATAAAAACAGTCACTTAAAAGACTTTCTACAAACTGGCACAGAATATGTGCTTAATTACACAAATTGAAGTTGGAATCGTGAATGAACAGGGTTCTTACATTATCATCAGATATTCAATATTTCAGCGAGGTCAAAAATTCGCTGAAAAGCAAAAATGAAATGGAAATCAGCATTTTCACAAATTCCTTGGACATGGTCGAGAATTTGCTGGTCCGTTATTCCGATCTGGCCATTCTTGATGTTGATTTGCTCGGTAACCAGGTAAGTAATATGATCCACGTTATTCATTCAATCCATCGCAGCACCAAAATTGTACTGTTTTTATCTGCGGACAAAATGGACCTGTGCACTGCTGCATTATCATTGGGCATCATCTCACATCAGGTTAAGCCTGTCTCAGTGGACACCACCTGTGAAATAATCGGATCCATTTTGCAGATTCCATCCTCGCTGGCAAAATAGCTGGCACTCCCTTCTCAACAGTTCAAACAGCAGTCTCTTTTTGAATCGAAGCACAAACACTGACAATAAAACGATCATTCTTTCTCATATTTGCTTTTGATCATTCCAAGCCCGCAAAATCAAACCAAACCATTGGCGGAAAGACTATAATTATTTTGTTGGATCCTTTTCATTCCAACACAGCAGCCAAGCGCTGTCACCGCCTGAAAGTGTGAGAAATAAGAAAGATTTTTATTTTTTGGGAAAGATTTTATATATTCATAAAAATTAGTATATTTAAGTAGATTTTTGAGATATGCTTTTATAATCCGGTTTTTCCAAATGTGAACAGTTAAATGTTTTCAGATAGATTAAAGAAGAAAATTGAAATAAAATTTTTCTCGCTCAAATTCCGCCTCATGGCATTTATCACCATAATACTTTTGCTGGTGGTCGGTGTTCCGGTAGGCCTATTCGTTTACCAGCTTGATAAAAATTATTCCGATTTTTCAGTGAACATGATCGAGACCACCAGCCAGGTAGTATATCAATTCATCTTTGACGGCATGATGAAAAATGATTCCCTGGTCATTCAGCATAATCTGGAATTGCTGGCCATGGAACCAACCATAAAACAGGTCCGCATCTACAGACCGACCGGAAAAATTCTCTATTCCTCTTCCAGAAGCGAAGTCAACAAAAATGTGCGGACGTATTCCAATATGTTGACCTCTAGTAAAGACGGATCGTCTGAAATTGAAGCATTTGCGCGCAATGGGAACATCTACACTCACCGTCATCCCATTTACATTCAGAAGGAATGCACACCCTGTCACAAGAATGAAGGAGCCCTGATTGCCGTCATGGATATCAAGGCCGGCTTTACACAATCGGATCAGATGTATGTCGCCTCCAAGAAATTAATAATTTTTGGCGGTGTCCTCATCATCGTTATTCTCTGGATTCTGCTGAACTTACTCTATCAATCTCAAGTAGAAACCAGACTTAAAACCATAATGGCAGGGTTCGAACACCTGCCAAAAGGAAATTTTGATTTTAAGATTCGGATGCCCGGCCAGCATGAGCTGGCTTTGCTGGCGCAAAAATTCAACCAGATGGTCGAAAATTTGAAAATCTCCCGCCAAAAAGAAGAGCAATTTTTTCTGGAAAAACTGCAGCGGGCGGATCGCTTGGTGACATTAGGCGAAGTCGCCGCCGAAATCGCTCATGAGGTCAATAATCCGGCTGGTATCATTCTGACCCGGGCAGAATATCTTAAAGATGAAATGCTGGACCAAAATGTAAATTCCGGCAGCATCGAAGATCTTGACATCATCATTCAACAAACTGAAAAAATTGCAGAAACCACCCGCAGTATTCTACATTATTCGCGCAAACTGCCACATACCTTCTCCGAAGTAAATCTCAATGAACTGATTCCCCATTCCATTAAAATCCTGGAGCCCCGAATAAAAAAGTGCAAGGTCAAGATAAAGCTAAATATGCCTCAATCGCCTTCCATAGTCTGGGGAAATTTTAATCAACTTGAACAGGTATTCTGCAATCTCATCAATAACAGCCTTGATTTTATTTGCGAAAATAGCGGTGTTATTCAGGTCGTCACCAAAAAAATATATGATGAAAAGGGCAAATCCATTTACCGGGTTGCTTATCAGGATAATGGCCCGGGGGTCCCGGATGAATATCACAACAAAATTTTCTCGCCTTTTTTCACCACAAAGGATTCCGACAAGGGCACGGGATTAGGCTTATTCATTGTTAAAAATATCCTCGCCAATCATAATGCAAACATAAACCTGGAAAAGGTCGGGCATAGCGGCGCAAGATTTATCATTACCATGGAGGTCTATGATGGATAAGCCGGAAATTTTAGTGGTTGATGATGAACAGGAAATGCTGGTCAGCTATCAAAAGATTTTGAATCGTGCCGGGTACAAAGTTTACACCGCTTCACGGGCTGAAGAAGCCTTTGAGATGCTGGAAAACAATCATCAGTTCTCCCTGGTAATTTCTGATCTAAAAATGCCCGGAATGGATGGGTTGAGTTTTCTGTCAATTCTAAAGAAAAATCATCCTCATCTTCCTGTCATTATGGTCACCGGATATGGTACCCTGGAGATCGGGGTGGAAGCGGTAAAAAGCGGCGCCTTTGATTTTATCGAAAAACCCTTTTCCAGCAAAAAACTCCTTGAATCCGTAGCAAACGCTATCAAACAGATCTTTCCTGCGAATGAACCTGCCAATTCCGAGATTCAGGAAGGCTTTGAAAATATCGTGGGAATCAGTCCCGCTATGCACAATATTTTCAGCATGATAAAGAAGGTTGCCTATGGTAACGGCAATGTATTGATCACCGGCGAGAGCGGGGTGGGAAAGGAACTTGTTGCCAGAAGTATTCACAAACATTCTTTGAGGCGTAATCATCCCATCATTCCCATCAATTGCGGGGCACTGCCGGAGCAGCTATTTGAGAGCGAATTATTCGGATACGAAAAAGGTGCCTTCACCGGCGCCTTTCAGGCCAAGCCCGGACTGGTAGAGCTTGCAAACGGGGGCACCCTGTTTTTGGATGAAATTTGTGAAATGCCCCAAAACCTGCAGGTAAAGCTGCTGCGCATGCTGGAAGAAAGAAAAATCCGGCGGATTGGAGGCCAGAAAGAAATTCCGGTAAATATCCGGGTGGTGAGCGCAACAAACCGCGAATTGCAGGATGCGCTGGAGCAGGGCTGGCTGAGAGAAGACTTTTTTTACAGGATCAATACCATTCATATTATAATCCCGCCTTTAAGGGAACGGAAAGAAGATATACCGTTACTGCTGCAATACTTCTTAAACGAACTGGAAGGCAAATACAACCGGGAAATCCATAAAATCAATCCAAAGGCCCTGGAAACCCTGCGGCAATATCCCTGGCCGGGAAATGTCCGGGAATTGCAGAATGTGATTGAACGCACCTACTACATGGCTTCGTCTCCGGCTATCCGATCAACCGATTTACCCTCTTACCTCACACAGGAACTTAATCAAAAATCCATGCCAAATCTTGAGAATCTGTCATTTAAGGAAGCCAAAGAGCAAATTCTGGAAAATTTTGAGAAGGAATATCTTGAAATCAATTTGCGGAAATATGATTGGAATATCAGCCGCACCGCTGAAGCCTGCGGTATCGACCGGCGCACCATTCACCGTCTTATAAAAAAATACAGATTAAAATAGCTCGCCAATTAGCATTGATCTCTCCTCTGCCGCATGTTTATCCGCATCCTCCACACCTGAACAAACACTCACAATAAAGCACATATTCGAACAATCACCCCCAAATTTCGACAAATCATTTCATTTACATATTAATTTTTTAAAAATTACTCAAATCATTTTATGCCAGGCCCATTCACTGTGACATTCATGTCCCATTGATGCAGCAATGTCGCAACCATATAAGTTTAAATTATTCATACATTTAAACATTATCATCGTATGTGCATGAGACATATATGCCCCACATTTTGATAAAATGAGCAACCCAAGTCGCTTTTTAAAGTATTGATTATATTATAATTGTATCATCATAAAAACCTTGGCACAAATATTGTGGGAATATTTTCACTTAAAGGAGTAAGTCTCTTTGATACTTTTTTCCCATGCTTACTCTGGAGTGTTAAATAAAAATTATTAATTACTAGCACAGGTATAACTAACTAAGGAGAGATGTATGAAATTAAGAGTTCCAATTTTTGCTCTTACGGTCTTTTTGCTGATGGGTCTCCTGGCAATAGGAAGCGCCCAGACGCCCAAAATTATAGTGCAGGGTCTGAGCCATGGCGACCTTGAAGAGCTCGGGTGGGAATCTTCACCCTCTACCGGTTTGACAACCGTGGGAAAAGGCGAACTGGTTTACTTGTCCGGCAGAGACCTCGCCGGTGAAGCCGTCACCGCCTATGAGTGGTCATTGACCACAGTCCCGGCGGGTGATGCAACCACGCTGGACAGCACAGATACCGAGTGGACCACTTTCAGGCCCGGTATGATCGGAACCTACGTGGTTCAGCTGACCATTACAACCGCAACCGGCACCGCATCGACAACAGTTACTATCATTAGCGCAGATTATGTGGGCGTTGGCAATGTGGACAGCCTAATAGCCAATCCGAATGATTATGAAAACGGAAACTGCTATTGCCACCAGGGTATGAGCGATAAAATCAGTCAATGGGCAGGAACCGGCCACTCTTTGCTTTTCCAGCAGGGTATTAATGGAGTTGCTAGTGATCACTATGCCGAATCATGTATTGAATGCCATACGCTGGGATATGACACCGACCCGACTGCCGTCAATCATGGTTTCGATGACGTTGCTGCTGATTTAGGCTGGGTATTCCCGGCTCATCCTCAGGCCGGCGAATGGGACACCCTGGTTGTTAAATATTCCGGACTTGCTCCCCTGGCAAGTATCCAATGCGAAAACTGCCATGGTCCGGCCAGTGAGCATCAAAAAGTCTTTATTTCATCGAAAATGTCAGTATCTATGGATCAGGATGTTTGCGGAAGATGCCATGATGAACCCTGGCGTCATTTCCACAGCAAACAGTGGAAAAATTCTCCCCATAACTACGATCAGTACACTGCTGCTCACGGCGCTCCCACCCGCGAAGATTGCGGTGTCTGCCACAGCGCATTGGGATTTGCCGCAAAATTTGACAGCAATCTGGAATTCGATCCCGCCGCACCCGGCAACATCTCATGTGCCGCCTGCCATGAGCCGCATACTGCCGAACTGCACTCCACCGCAACTGTTACGCTGGAGAATGGCGATGTGATTTCCGATGGCGGAACTGGTAAACTCTGTATGAATTGCCACCGTTCCCGCCGCGATGCAGCAACTTACACCACACAATATGCATCCCATTTTGGCCCCCATGAAGGACCCCAGGCGGATGTATTGGCCGGAACAAATGCTGTGACATTCGGCCAGAACATTCCCAGTTCTACTCATATTAAAGTGGTTGGAAATTCCTGCGTCACCTGCCATATGGCACCCACACCCGGTGATGGCGTGGCTCCCAATCCAAGCGATCCAAGCCAGTATGGCCGGGATCATATCGGTGGTCATACTTTTATGGTGAGCTATACCGGAGACCAGGGCGAGGTTGATCTGGTTGGCGCATGCCAGACCTGCCACGGCAATGTCACTTCGTTTGCCGACTTCAAAGCCAGTGAAGATTATGACGCTGACGGCAATATCGAAAGTATCCAGGATGAAGTGAAAGGAATGCTGGAAGAAATTGGTATGCTGCTGCCTCCTCTCAATGAAGAGACAGTCACCGTAACGGAAGATTACACGCCGGTACAGTTAAAAGCCGCCTATAACTATTTAATGATTGAAGCCGATGGCAGCTTTGGTATCCATAATGCCAAATTCACGATCGGCTTGCTGAAGGCCTCCTACAATGCCTTGACCACAGGCGATTTAGGTGCCGGAATGATTGAAGAAATCGCTGACGTTCCCAATGATCAGGGCCGTCAGGTCAGGATCGTGTGGAGCCGGTTCAGCGGCGACGGTGCGGTAGACAATCCGATCCAGAATTATGTGATCTGGAGAAAAGCTGATATGAATGCTGCTCCGGCCAATGCCCAGAACACAGCCAAATCTGTTTACACTTCTCTCGAACAACTGTCCTCGGCTTCTCTGGATGAAAATGCCGCATTGCAGTTGAACGGAGAGGTCTGGGATTTCGCAGGTGAAGTTCCCGCCGGCGGAAATGCAACCTACAGCGCAATTGTCCCGACCTTGTATGATTCCACCAAAATAGATGGTCAGCATTGGTCATATTTCATTGTGACTGGTTACACCAGTGTTCCTGCCATGAATATGTCTACAGCACCCGATAGCGGTTACTCCGTGGACAACCTGGCTCCTACAGCGCCGTCCAATGTCAATGGCCAGATCACCGCTTCGGGCATTACGCTGACCTGGGATGAGTCAACCGACGCAGATTTCAACTATTTCGCGATTTATCGCAGCACTTCTCCCAATTTCAGTATTCAGAATATGGAACCCATAGCGAATACGACGGATGTCACTTATACCGATGCCGAAGTCAGCGCAAATGAAAGTTACTACTACAAAGTAGCCGCTTTTGACTTCTCCGGTAATGAAAGTCAGACATCCAGCGAAGTTGCTGTCACTTATACGGGAATCGGAGATAAGAACAACCAGGCAGTTCCGACTGATTTTGTACTTCAGCAGAACTTCCCGAATCCGTTCAATCCTTCGACCCATATAAGCTTTGGATTGCCAAACAATGAAGAAGTTCGCATTATTATTTACGATATGCTTGGCAAGCCGATCCGCACGCTGGTTTCCGGAAAATTGAGCGCAGGTTTCCATGACATCGTCTGGAATGGCCGCGATCATAACGGAAATGTTGTGAGTGCTGGCGTGTATATTTACAGAATGGAAGCGAAATCCCACGTGTTAACCAAGAAGATGCTGCTGGTAAAATAATAGTATCTTTGCTGGCATTTTTCTGACAAAAAAGCCGGGATCCTTTGAGGATTCCGGCTTTTTTATTTAAAAAATTAGTTTCAAAATCTTTCCCCTTAAATTTAGAAAGCTTCATTGCTTTGCAATTATCTAATTCGTGAAAAAACCTGTTAAGGATTATTTTCTTCTACTATAG
>JARRQT010000049.1:47303-49691 GCA_037381445.1 Calditrichia bacterium | reverse complement strand
TTCTGCTTGTCAACTGGCCAGATCCGGTTCATTCAACGGATATTTCAGCCAATAAATGAAAGCAATTTCAGGAGAATTTCAATTCTATTAAATTTTCTCCCTCCCGCAGTTTTTCAATGACCACTATGTTGTTGCCGTTCTCATTTCCGCCCACACGAACTGATTGGTGCTCAGATGCAAGCGGTCGCGGCGAGATGACTTCAAGCGCCAAACCGGAAAGTGTTGTCCTGCTTTCCAATTTTATGTGAAGCCGGTCTGAAGTTGACCGCATCTCTTTCAATTCAACCGCATTGCGGCTTTGCCACCAGTCCAGCAGCCCATGCAGCGTATTCTGATAAAAATCCTGTCCCTTAAGCCATTCAACCATCCTGTCCCAATAGGGACGGAAGAGCTGTTCAGCCAGATTGCTGGGGTGCCACAGAATGTTGAGCAGACCGTTCATCTGCTTTATATGATCCGTAATATCGATAAAAGACTGCCAATTTTCTTCCTGGGATTGGCTGGACTCAACCCACGGGTAATCCATTATCGAAAAAGGCATTTCATACAATTCGATAAATTTCCTTTCCCGGCTGTCAAATGCACGGAAAGGGAAACAGGTGCCGGCGCGGAATCCTGGAATCTCATTAAAACCCACGGATGAATCATAATCAAATCCCAGTTGCCTGAAATGGGCCCAGGCACCCGGAAACTGAAGTCGCAAAAAATGCTGGCGAACGCCCCTTGCCGGCGCCGGACTGACCTTACTGATCCTCATCCTTTCATGGCGGATCCGGTCCGGATAGTCAAATGCGAATTTACTGGAGTGCAGGCCGATTTCATGTCCCTCTTCAGGCAGCTCTCTTAAGAGTTTCCGGAATTTTGGAGATTGAATGTTGTAGCGATATCCTCTCTCTTCCCAAGCGCGAGCTAGGAAAAAGAAGGTGGCTTTCCAATTCTCCTTTTTGTATAAGTCTAGTAATTCAGGAAATGTCCAGTAGCTCCCGTCACCATAAAACAGATCATTGAATGCGTGGCGGAACTTGGACCTGTTCATGCTTAAAAAATATTTCGCCAGGGATTTAGGACCATATTTGCGGGTCAAATCAACATCGTGCGTTATGGTTACAGCGTATGGTTTCGCAAACGGCCACGGCAATTTCCGCATAAACAAAATATCGTTTTTTTGACAATAAGCCTGCAGCACCTGGCGGATTTCCAGAACCATCTTATCCAGCACCGGTATCTTTAAATTTCCGGATGTTGCCAGCTGCTCGAATGTTTGCCGGCATTCCAGTCGTTCGGCAATTCGGTTAATAAGCTCCTCTCCCGGATTCAGGCTTAAAACACCATCCTCTTCTGAGACCTGTGTCGCTCCGGGTCTAATCCGGATGTTCAGGACGGCATTTTCCTGCCTTCCCAGAAACCATCCGCAGGATTCCGCAATAAAATTAACAGCGGTTTCATGGAGAAAATTGTTTGTTGCAGAATTCTGTGAAGGCCGGCAAACGAACATAATATTCCTTAATCTTAAAGCAGACGCTAATATATCCAATCTGCTTCAATGAAGCAAGAACCTCCCGGGAGAGCGCGAATTCCTTAAAAGAAATGCTTAACCGGACTTGACGATTTTTCTTTTCTTGAGTCGTGTTAAAATCTCATCCAGCCGGTCTTCCGTCCACTCTTTGTTTCGGTAGTCCAAAATACCATAAATAATCTGATTTTTCTTGGCCAGAATTGTGCGCCCCCACAGCGGTTCTTCGACGACATAATAGTCCGTGGCCAGTTTCAGATCGTTCGGCAATATTACAGCTTTAATTTTAATAAAGCTGTAATACTTCCAGAAATTGCTGTCTGCCGCCGCAGTGGACGGATTATTAATGATAAAAATACGGGAATACCCATCTGGCGTATAATAATCGGCGTAATATATATTCTGGAAATAGTCCTGATCGAGCCACCGCCGGGCATAAAATTTCTCGGAATGTTCCACCCGGTCCCGGTCCGGCAAAGCGTCAAGGATTGGCGTATATCGCTTTTGCTTGGGTAACAGATGGATGATTTCCTGCGCTAATTCCCGTGTATATTTGGAATGCTCCTCCAGGGTATCGGGGGTCTGGCAAATGATCACGTATTTTCCATACCAGCTCTTCAGGCTTTTACCGGATGAGTAGGCCTGGAATCCCAGGTCCTGAAATTCCAAGGACGGCGATTTTTCGGATGAATAAAATCCAAATGCTGAGATCTGGGTAGGAGCCCTGAAAACCGAAAGATTAACCCTCACACTATCACGGGATGATTCAAACCGAGCAGCATAGCCCAACTCCATTTTGTATTCCATCATTGATTCGGCAAATTCCTGACCAGTTTCCAGAAAATCCCGTCCCGTTATTAATTCCGGCTCTCCAT
>JARRQT010000049.1:33027-47241 GCA_037381445.1 Calditrichia bacterium | reverse complement strand
GATCCCACACTTCAAGGTGCTGCTAAAAAATATTGCCGGGAGTTTCATATTATCGTGCCTGATACAAATTCAAAAGACTGTTCCACAAAAACATTAAATGCAGATTCCCGAAATTTAATTCCAATTCGTTCCAGGTAGTAAGATAACACAAAATTCCCCAACACTCAATTCCAATCTTGAATTGCTTTCAGTTAAATGAACAACAGTTGATGATCTATCGTCCAGGCAGGCAAAATTTTATAGAGGGCAGCGACAAATTCAGGTCCGTATTTCACAAGATAATGCAGGTGATTTATCACCCGCTCCTGGTAGTCACCAGCCGGAAACAGATTCGCCGATATTTTGCTGAGCTGGGACACCTCGGTTTCCAGGTTCCTTTTCACTGCCTGTTCGGTCCTGTCATTCAATTTTTTGAGTGAATTGAAAAATTGTTCCCTGGTTTTTGTGACTGCCGGCTTCAGGATTTGATCAACTGCCGAAACAACTTCATCCAGATGTCCAATCAGGTCATCGAGGCGCTTTTCAGCCATACCGAATGCCTCGCTGACCTTATTATCCTCATTTGCCTTGATATAATCATCCATGAGATTTCCGCGGCTTTCAAAAATCGTGGAATAATCCAGACCAAATTTTCCGATCAGCTTTTGGATTTTTCTTTCCACAATGGTGATCCGGCAGCGCGGAAAAAAGACGGGTTCGGTGACCTGAAGAAAGTCGTATACTTGTTTTAACTGAGCAGCATAGCTTATCTCGCCGGGGCCTGCAATATAGGCAAGCGTTGGGAAAAGGAAATCCTGAAGAACCGGGCGTAACGCCACATTTGGTGTAAACCGCCAGGCTTCATTATCGAGAATTTTTTGAAGCTCGTCTTTTGAGATTGAATAGGGCTGCTGGGGATGCCGGACATGAAATCCATGGGCGGCTGCATCGATGCGGCAGCGCCCTCCGTCTTCACTTTCTATGAATAGAAATGTCTGGCGATCCTGAAGGGTAATCTGCTGATGATACCCGGCTTCTTTGAGCTGATCACTGACCTCATCCACCTTTTCACCGAGCACTTCCCAATCATTCAAAGCCCGCAGAAAAATGGGGCGGCTTAACTCAGCAATTCTTTTATCAGTGGGATTAACCACCACCAGCCCACGGTCTCCAAACATATGCATGAGCCATTCACCAAAAGCATCCGGAAAGGGCTTCCCCGGCGAATAAATATTTTTAAGCTCAGAAAGAATATTATCCCGGAATTCGCTGGCCATACAGCTTTCAGTGAGTCGAGGCTGCAATCCGTCAATATCCGCGGTTATTTTCCGGTGATAAACCGAACGGAAATCCCGGGGTTGTTCATCCAGCCCAAGACGGACCAACTCATTTTCCGGATTCAGGAGATGGAAATGATTCACTTCAGCAAAATCGCTGTCACCCACCTCCATCCAGAAAACGGGCACAAAATTCCATTGCGGATATCGTACGGATAATGATTCAGCCAGCTTTATTGCAGTCAGCGCCTTATAAGTTGTGTACAATGGGCCGCCGTATAGGCCGGCCTGCTGTCCAGTGACAATTGCCAGTGTATTGCTTTCTCCGAATTTCCCAATATTCCGGATTGTGGATTCGGTGGCATGCCAGACTTTATTTTGAGCAAGGAGAATCTTCCGCATTTCATCCCGGTGCACATATTCCCGCAAGCGGATTTCCGCGCAATTCTCCCAATCATCCCTGTAATTCCAGCGAAAAAAGCGGGAAGTTTTCTGAAAATCATACAGATAATCAGAGAAGAGTGCGGGTGTTTCCTTTATTCTCAGCGATTGAAGAGCCAGATCCATGTTGTGCAATATCCTGCATTCTGTCCTTTTGACAAATCCATCTCATTTTTTGTATTCATCCGCTATTCCATGCCAAGCTTCAGCAAAACGAAAAATCCATTGGCCATGGTCCGTGAAATTTATGCATAGAATACGAACCAGGGTAATTAAATTTCTGAAAAATCGCCGAAAATCAAGTGTTTCCATAATGATTCCAGAATAGCAAGTCATTTTCGAGGTACATCTTCTCCTATTCGGGAGATGCAGCACGCCAGATTTTTGAGAGTAAATAATGAAAGGGAAAAAGGTATGCAATTGCGGTAATCAAAAACCCGATATTCAATTAGAACATCACCACCAGGTTTGGACTAGATTGAAGAATCAAAACTCAAACCGGTAGTCAGGACTGGAATGATCTTTAATCAAAATCCGCTCATCCAGGGCTGAATATTGCCGGTTATCGCGCACCAGATTTAAAAAGTGGGTTCCGGGCGAGACATTGATACCCCTGACCGGCGTAACGTAAGGCGTCACTTTTCCGTCCAAAACAACCGCCGCTCCTGGCCGGGCGGAACTGATATTAATCTTCTGAAATTTTTCAGTCGGTTTGAGCAGGAAGACAATCAGCCGCTTTTCTCCCGGTTTGAGTTCAATCAGTTGACTTTCCGGTTCGCTGACAAAACCATTCTCCCTGACGGATATTTCATATGTGCCCGCCGCTACCGGCAGCATATCCCCCCGTGCTTCAATCCCGCTATATTTTTTATCCAGATAAACCGAGCCCCGGTATAAATTATCCGAAACCTGCAAATAGCTGATGTCAGATGAAGGGACCAGATTGAACTCAACAAATGTAGTATCTTTTTCCGAAATCAGCACCTGCTGATATGAGGGCGTGGCCAGAAAACCGGGCTTTACCGCCATCACCGTATGATAGCCGTAAGGCAAATGCGCAATACCATTCTTTTCTGTTTTAAAGGGACGACCGTCCACAAATAACTGATAATCTTTTTGATTCACCCGGAGTTTCACCACAGCCATGGAGGAAGTGTTCTTCAATTGAAAGGACAAAGACGACATTTTTTTCGCAGAAATTGTGATAGCCTGCATGGGGGGGAAGGTGCTGTATCCCTCCTTATACACCGTGACAAAATGCCGTCCTTTTGATAATTTGGGAAGCGTATCCGGCGTAAAATAACTGAGTTCCTCGCCATCAACAACAACGGTAGCGCCGGTAATATCCGAATCCACAAACAGGGAGCCGGTTTTGGGAGTCGCAACGGGATTGTACTTATAAATAAATCCCACCACCATCAAAGTAACCACAACAATAACGGCATCGATGATAATATTTCGCAGGCGTTTTTTCTTCCGGTGATGGTGAGAGCCGGGCCTGGAAGTGCGGCGGCTGTTCTTTCGCTTTTCCGCCTCTTCCGGAAGCAGCCACTCAATTTCATTATGACGGTTCTTATACTTCACATATCCGCGCTCCCTGAAATATTTTTCTTCCTCCTCCTCTTTAATTTTCGCCCGAAGCCGCTCTTCGAGATGATTCAGTTTGGCGTCCTCATCATGTTTTTTCTGTTCGAGAATCCGCTTTTCCCGTTCCTCGAGTTTTTTTCTTATTTCTTCTCGTAATCTTTTTTCTTCATCGGGTGTTAATGGCATATAAAACCTGCATCTCTTAGTTCTTTGACTGAATTGTTAATTTCATTTTATATATGCCCGCTACAACCAGCAGGCATGCTGGTACCATTCAATAGTGCGGGCAATTCCATCCGGGAGCGCAAAACCGGTATGATAGTGAAAATCCGTTTGGGCCCTGCGTGATGAGATCGCCCAGTATGGCTGTTGAATTTCCAGTATTTTCTGTCTGTTCAGAATAGTTGGTCTTTTACGCAATTTGGAAATTACTTCCAATATGCCCGCCACTCCTTTCGCGGCGAGCAGGGGAATCTTAATAGTTCGGTAATTTCTATTCATGATTCCGGCTGCAATTTCTGCCACATGGGACCAGTAATAGGCCGGTTCTTCGCACAGGAAATAGGTTTTGCTGCTGCTTCTTTCCGATATGGCCGCCTGAATAATGCCGCGCGCGAGATCCTCCACATAAACCAGGCTCACCAGCTGGTCCGTATCACCGACCTGAACATTCCAGCCTTTCTTTAAATTTTTAAAGAAGATATAGACATCCGTATCCCTAGGACCATAAACTGAAGGCGGCCGGACAATGGTGATGGGCAGGCGGCTCATGTAGGTCCGTGCCAGATTTTCAGCCAGCAGCTTGCTCTTGCCGTAATCTGTAAGCGGGCGAGAGGGATAACTCTCATCAATGGGCATCTCGTCCGGAGAAGGGCCCACAGCCGCCTGACTGCTTACCAGCAAAAATTTACTTAGTGACGGATTGACCTCCAAAACCGTATCGAGCAGCAGTTTTGTGGTCTGCACGTTCCCCCGGTAGTAATCGGCAGGATCTTCGGCTTTGGTCACTCCCGCGACATGGAGAATACAGTCGGCATTTCTGAGAACATCTTTATAGGTTTCCGGATCAAATAATGACGCCACTACCAGTCTCACCGGAAGTTTCTCCAGCCATTTCAGGTTGCTGGTTTTTCGAATCAGACAGATAACCTCATGCTGATCTTCAATTAGTTTTTCCGCCACAAAACTTCCCACAAATCCTGTAGCCCCGGTAAGTACTATTTTAGCCATAATTCCGGTTTTCTGACTTCCTTTTAAAATTTCAGCCTGAAACCTATCAAAATTTGCCCCAAAAAACAATCTGAATATATCTTGCAGCATTCTCCTGTCAAAACAAACAATTTAAATTTTAATGATCAGATCGGCCAAGCACTGCCATGCTTTTGCTGATGGAAATCAGGAACCTGCAATGAGAGAATTCGTAGAAAAACATCTTTACAAAGATAAATAAAATTATTAATTTTATTTTCTTTTATTTTATATAAAGGCTCGTTTGAATGCATGTAATCGACGCAATTAATAGCTCCAAAAAACTGTTTACCTCATTGGAAATCACACCCCCTAACAAGGGTCAAAGCATTGAAGATATCTTCCGGGTCATAGATCCGTTACTCGAATTTAATCCTGCTTTTATAAGCGTGACCTATCACCAGCCCCATGTGGTCTATGAAGAAATTAACGGCATTATTCATCGCCGGCCGAAACGGAAAAAACCGGGTACAGTGGGAATTTGTTCAGCGGTTTTAAATCGATACAAAATAGATACCGTCCCGCATTTCATCTGCGGCGGTTTTAATAAATATGAAACCGAAGATGCGCTCATAGACCTCCATTACCTGGGCATCGAAAATATATTCGCGGTGCGCGGCGATCCTCCTCCCGGACAAAAAGAGTTCCTCCCAGAACATGAAGGAAATGCTTATGCCAACGAACTGGTACACCAGATTTCCCAGATGAACCGGGGATTTTATGTGGAAGAGCTCGATCACGCCCAGCCGACAAATTTTTGCATCGGCGTGGCAGGCTACCCGGAAAAGCATTACGAAGCAGCGAATTCCGACAAAGACATGTACTATCTGAAACAGAAAGTTGATCAGGGGGCGCATTACATCATTAGCCAGATGTTTTTTGACTTTGAGGTTTATAAAAATTTTGTGGAGAAAGCCAGGAGTATTGGAATTACCGTCCCCATCCTGCCTGGTATAAAGCCAATTACCAGTGTGCGGCATCTGATTACGCTCCCCCGAGATTTTCATATTTCCCTCCCCTCAAAACTGGTAGAATCAATGGAAACCGCACCTACACCGGCCGAAGCACGCAAAAGAGGACTGGAGTTTACCGTTGAGCTTTGCCATCAGCTTATCGACTTCGGGGTACCCGGAATTCACATCTATACCATGGGAAAAGGAATGGCAACCTACGATTTACTGAAAGATTTATTTACATAATTTACAGAATCATAGGAATTAAATAATATTTCTATTGTTGCCTTCATGCATGTTTATTTAAATTGAGAATATTTTTTAAGAAATTCAGGAGGATCGGTATTGGATATTTTTGACAAATGTATGAACTTCACCCGCGCCAAAGAGGCAATAGAACAGGGAATTTATCCTTATTTTAAACCTATTCGCGAAAATCATGGTCCGCGTGTTGTCATGGATGGGCAGGAAATCATTATGATCGGATCCAATAATTATCTGGGACTTACCATGGATCCCCGGGTTCAGGAAGCAGCCATCAAAGCGATTGAAAAATATGGAACCAGTTGCTCGGGATCCCGCTTTTTGAATGGGACCCTGGAACTGCATGAAGAGCTGGAAAACAAGCTTGCCAATTTTATTCATAAAGAAGCGGCACTCTGTTTTTCCACGGGATACCAGACAAATCTGGGTGCCATCTCTACCTTGATTTCTAAAGAAGACTATATTATTACCGACAAGACAAATCATGCCAGTATTTTTGATGGAATTTTCATGGCTGCCGGTCTTAATATGGGCGCCAATATTAAACGATTCAAGCATAACGATATGACCGACCTGGAACGGGTTCTTTCCCGCATGGACATAGAAATCCCGAAAATCATTATCACAGACGGTGTTTTCAGCATGGAAGGTGATGTCGTCCGACTGCCTCAACTGGTTGAGCTGGCCAAGAAATATAAGGCACGTGTTTATGTTGATGATGCACATGGCCTTGGCATTCTCGGCAAAACCGGCCGGGGTACCCAGGAACATTACGACATTTGGGATGATGTGGATCTGGTAATGTGCACTTTCAGCAAGTCATTTGCTTCACTGGGCGGATTCATCGCCGGCAAAACGGAGGTGATTCATTACATTAAACATCATTCCCGTCCGCTCATCTTTAGCGCAAGCATGCCCCCGGCAAATATTGCCTCGGTATTGAAATCGCTGGAGATCATCCAGAATGAACCGGAAATCGTGCACCGCCTTCAGGATACTGGTAAAAAGATGATCAGGGAATATCAAGCCCTGGGATTCGATACCGGTGATTCGCAAACTCCCATTGTTCCCATTATTATCGGGGATGATGTCAAGACCTTCCAGTTCTGGCGCATGTTATTTGAAGCAGGCGTCTATGCCAACCCGGTCATCAGTCCAGCCGTGCCGCCGGATAAGGCGCTCATGCGCACGTCTTATATGGCAACACACTCAGACAATGATTTGGATATAGTTTTGGATACCTTTAAGAAAATCGGCAAAAGGATGGGCATCATTTAAAGAGTATATCTGAGAGACACGAACATCCCTCTATCACTCTTCCCTTACCTTTCCTGCCAAAGACCGGCAAACGAGCAAAAGAACAGGGGATTCTGATGAAAAATCTCGTAATCAAACGCGTCGAAAATCGCAGTGATTTGTTGAAATTCATAAGGATGGTATGGAAAATCAACCAGGGCGATCCCAACTGGGTGCCCCCTCTGCTGATCGACCGCCTGAAAGTTCTGGACAAGGAAAAGAATCCTTTTTTTAAACATTCAGAAGCTGAATATTTTCTGGCCATGAAAGACGGGGAAATTGTCGGACGCATTGCCGCCATCACCAATCAAATGCATAACGATTTTCACAAGGACAACACCGGTTTCTTTGGCTTTTTGGAAGGCGTAAATGATCCGGACGTATTTAAAGCTCTGCTGGATACCGCCAGGCACTGGCTGAAGGAGCGCGGCAAGGACAAGATGATCGGCCCCATGAATCCCTCCACAAATGATGAAATCGGATTTCTCATCAAGGGATTTGATTCCCCTCCCTTTTTAATGATGACACACAATCCGCCCTACTATCAGGATATCATGGAAGGCTTGAAATATGAAAAGGCCAAAGATCTGTTGGCCTATTACATCCACAAGGATACAATCGTGATCGGGGAAAAGCTCCGGCAGGTGGCCAATCTGACCAAAGAGAAAGCCGGTGTGAAAATCCGTTGCATCAATATGGAGGATTTTGAAACCGAGCTGGACCGGGTGCGGAAGGTGTATAACGATGCCTGGTCGAAGAACTGGGGATTTGTCCCCATGACGCCGGAAGAATTCGATTTTATTGCGGCCGATTTCAAGAGGATCATCGACCCACGGGTGGTGTTTATTGCCGAGGTCAAAGATGAACCGATCGGTTTTTCACTGGCGCTTCCGGATTATAATCAGGTTTTTGCAAAAATTCCGAATGGCAAACTTTTCCCAACCGGCTGGCTAAAATTGCTGAGATTGCGCAAAAAGATCAACCGGCTCAGAGTTATTACATTGGGTGCTATTCAGAAGTACCAGCAGGCCGGTATCGGCGGTCTGTTCTATCTGGAAACATTTGAACGGGGGGTGGAAAATGGATATGACAGCGCCGAAATGTCCTGGGTTCTGGAAGACAATGAATTGATGAACCGCGCCGCACGGCTGATGGGAGGCGATCCCTATAAAACATACCGCATTTACGGCACCGATTTATAGGATGGTCTCAGATGATTCATCTTCAATAAGTAATGCATTTCAAAAATTTGATTTCAAAATAAATAAGAAGGCCGGATACCTATCCGGCCTTTAAGGTTTTGGGGTATTAGGAGGAGATCTAATCAATCTCTGTCAGGTATTCGAGAATAATTTCAAATTGTTGCAGAGTATTTTTTATTTTATCCAGTGCAATAAAAACCGTAGATGCGTGCCCAAACCTCAAAAAGTATAGCAGCAAAACTGCTCACCAGATCATAAAATAAACTTTTACCCCTTCCATAATTCAGCGCCGCCGGAAGGCAAATATTACAAAAGCCGGACACTTCGCCGCTGTTCCCTATACATAATCAGAAAGAAGCAGTTTAGGGGAAATCTGATTATTCTTCTTCATTTTATCAAATGCCCGCTCAAACGTCTGCATCCCCAAATCACTGCCGGTCTGAATGGCGGAAGTAAGCTGATAGGATTTTCCTTCACGAATCAGGTTTTTGACCGCCGGGGTGCCAAGCAGGATTTCCATCAGCGCAATGCGGTCCTGGGCAAAGGCCATGGGCAGGAGGCGCTGGGAAACAATACCGATCAGTGTATTGGCCAGAAGGACTCTGACCTGCTGATGCTGTTCGGCGGGAAAAACATTCACAATACGGTCAACACTCTCAGCTGCGGAATTAGTGTGCAAGGTGGAGAAAACCAACTGCCCTGTTTCCGCCGCTCTCAGGGCGTAGGTCATGGTCTCGAGATCACGCATCTCGCCAACCAGAATGATATCCGGATCTTCCCGCAGCGCATTTACCAGGGCCTTCGAATAGTTGCTAGTATTTATGCCGACCTCCCTTTGATGAACCAGGCTTTCCGCTGACTCATGGATATATTCCACCGGGTCTTCAATGGTAACGATGTGCTGCCGTTTTTTGGTATTTATTTCATGAATCATTGCCGCTAATGTGGTCGATTTTCCGGAACCCGCCGGACCGGTCACCAGAATTAAACCCTTTTTTTGAGCGACCATTTTTTTCAAAACTAGCGGCATCAACAA
Source organism: Calditrichia bacterium (assembly GCA_037381445.1). GTDB lineage: Bacteria > Calditrichota > Calditrichia > RBG-13-44-9 > RBG-13-44-9 > JARRQT01. Next base: position 37,958 of record JARRQT010000049.1, on the reverse strand, counting down.
GTCATCCAGCGAACGAATCGAATTGGGAAAAATCCGAAAGGCCCCGGCAATTCCGCCAAAGTGTTCATAGAAATTCACCCGGAAGCGGGCAATTCCTTCCAAAGATAGCGCCAGATCTATTTCATGGAATTCATGAAAGCGTTTTTTCTGGGCATCATTCAGAAATCCCATCAATTGATCAAACAGAAAATCATGGGGGATAGGCGGAATATCCGCTTTCTTTAATTCTCCCATGATTCGCAGGATGGGCTGCTGATTACTGCTGAAGTGCACATCAGAGGCTTTATTTTCAGCCCCGAACAGGAGGATATCTTTTACAATGGTCGCTTCCATGATCTATCTTTTCTTTAAAATTTGCGGGGTAATAAAAATGAGGAGATCGGTTTTTTCTTTTCGCGTGGTTGTATGCCTGAACAGATAACCGAGCAACGGGATATCACCCAATAGCCAGACTTTTTCGACTGCTTTGGTCTCTGTAGTTTTCAACAATCCGCCGATCGCCAGGCTTTCACCTTCTTTTACAGTGACCTGGGTGGAGACCTCTCTTTTTGAGGTAACCGGCTGCGGATAATCCACCGGTCCTACATAGCCGATAATATCTTCTAATACCGGGTGAATATTCATCGTGATCATATCGTCTTCACTCACCCGGGGAATGACCTCCAGCATCATTCCGATCGGTTTTTCCCGGTAGGTAATCAGATCGCCCGAGATACCCCGCGAGACTTCCGGAATAGGCTGCAGGGTAGCGACCTCGATGGTTGCCTTCTTGTTGTCCTGCGTGGTGACTTTGGGATTGGAAACCAGCCGGCTGTTATTGTCCTGGGCAAGAAAGGCGAGGGTAGCCTGCATTTCATCGAAGGTCAGCACGCCTAATTTCCAGCGGTCATTGATCCCGGGAATTTCGTACCATCCGGACAAATAGCGCTGCTGATTGTTGGAACCGTTATTAGACTTTGTAATCGGTGCGGTTGTCTCGGCGCCGGTGACTGAAGCGGTTACTTTCTTGGGCCAGTTAAATCCCACCTGATCATTGGCACCCACGCTCACTTCCACCAGTTTTACTTCAATCTGCAACTGGGCCGGTTCCGAATCCAGTTCCGTGACCACTTTCTCGATTTTCTGCACATTCTCCCAGACGTCGGATACCAGGATGGCGTCTGCCCGCTGATCTTCGGTTTTATTATCCTTTGATTTCGGCAATTCGGAGATCAGGGGTTCAATTTTCCCTTTTTCCGAAAGGAGCGGCTCAATGGTTGGCTTTAACTGAAACCCATCCAGATATTTCAGCTTGATGACCTGGTTTTCCAGTTCACCATTTACCTTTTCGTCGAATGGTTTAACCAGAAGGATATTGTTTTTTACAATATAGTGGTATCCATAAGACTTAAGAATGGTATTCAGAGCATCTCCCAGCTCCACGTCCGTCAATTGAATATTTACCCGGCCTTTGATGGCTTCCCCCGCAACCAAATTCAAATTGTACTGGGAAGCCCAAATCCGCAAAATATCGCTGACAGATGCGCCCTGGAAATTGGCGCTCACATGCTGACTAAGTTTTTTATCCAGCGATGTCTGGGCAAGCACGGCTGAACAGGACATCGAAAGTATAATCAGTATCGATAAGAACCTTTTCATTCATCACTCCTTGATTTATTGAAGATTTAGCGTTTTTGATTCATCACCCTTTGCCAGAACGACCCGGGCAGGTTCAATTTTTACAACCTTATATCCCTCGATCATGTCGCCTGCGGACAGAATTTTCTGGTTAATCATAACCACGGAATTTCCGTTATTGTAGCTGATAGCATTCAGAATCAGGGGAACTTCTGCGGCGGTCTCGGCAACCGGCCTGATCTTTCTATCCACGTAGAAGGGATCATTTCCCCACGGTTTATCATATTCCTTCATTTTCAATTTTTCATTTTGGCCCATTGTCGCTTTGACTTGATTTCCTGACTGAACAACTTTTTTAGTTCCGTTCGAATAAAATGCCAGGTATTGATCCTTATTCTTTACAAAATCGAAAACACCATAAATCAGGACCATCGCCAGAACGGACAGCATAATTTTTTGTCTTTTATCAATTGTGGGCATAAACTTCTCCTAACGGTTCCAGGTATAGAGAGAACAGGATATTTTGGTTTCGATATCGTTGCTATATCGACCGGCCCTTTCCATATGTATATTTTCAGGAATTAAAAAGAATTGCATATTATCCAGATTGTCGATGAACCTGCCAATATTCAGATACCGCCCGGTGACAGTTATTTCAATAGGCAGCGGTTTGACTTTTGAATTTCCGGTCGAGGCAAAATACGCGGATAATACCGGGGTAAAATCGTTGATCCTTATATTGATTTTCCTGGCAGAAGACCTTAATTCATTTGCCACCATTCCAAGTTCATCGCGGTCTAAAATCTTCTGTTTGACATTTTGCAATTCTGCCTGAGATTCCTTTAGGCGGATTTCCACTCCGGACAAATCCTGCTTGGCCTTCTGGGCATTGTTCAATTTATTGTCCGCCGCATTCAATTTCAGGCGTAATTGAGATGCTTCCAATGTCAAAGGCTGGTAGACAAAAACATACCATAAAACGCCCGCGACAACAAAGAGCAAACTCATTCCGATAAATATTTTTTGAGTTTTCACCGGCCGTCTCCTACAAAAAGGCTTCTATTTGAAAAGTAAAAGAATTCTTTTGGGAATCTTTATTCTTCTTTATTAAATCGATTTTGTTAAAGTATTCCAGCGCATCGAGCTGATTGATGAATTTGATAAGAATAACATCTCCCATCAGGTAATCGCCACTGATATAGCCGCCCATTTTTACCTGAAATCGCGAGGTCTGGGTCTGATCTTGCGGTTGCCCTCTTTTTCCCTTTTTCGCTGCAAGAGGCTGGCTGAATGGGGCAAAATCAAATTCCGTTAACCGGATATTCTCAGGAATTTCATTACTCAGCAATCTCAGGACCTCCATCAACTGAGGGGTTTCCCTGACCTGACCCAACAGTGTGTTTTTTTCATTCTGCGTTTCACTGATCTGTCTGGTCAGTTCAAAATAATTCTGCTCAACCGGATTTAACTCTTTATACTTTTCTTCGGTGGTCAGAAAAAGCTGCTGATATTTTTTTATGTTCTTTTGCTGATTTAAGGTAAAAGTAGCCGCGAAATAACCGGACAACAGAATAATGAAAATCATTAAAATATTGAGATTTTTAAATAACTCCCTTTTCCTGTATTCAGGGGGAATCAGATTCATTTTTTTATTGTCAGACAATCCCAGCCCCAAGGCGCAGAAAAACTCCGAAAATTCCGTGGCAGAGGGTATATAGGCTGCGAATTTGGGGTTGAGAGGATAGACGGGATAGTTAATATTGTTCTTTAAAAATGGGAGGACCGCCTCGATTTTTGAGCCCGCACCGGTGATATAGATGTTATTAATAGTATATTCCCTTTTGCCGCCATGAAAGAACTCCAGAGAACGCAAAATTTCACCCAACAGCACCTGCAGCAACGGATCCTGTCTTTTTTTCAGTTTCTGCACTTTTGAAAGCAGCCGTTCACGAATACTGTCCGAATCCGATTCTGCATTCGGCAGACCGTCGCTTTCGTTAACCTCCTGCACCGCGGATTCTTCCGCTGATTCGCCCGAATGTTCTATTGCATTCTTTAGATTTATTGCGCCGATGGCAAAATTTCTGAGATAACAGAGCTGTTTATTCATAAAAAAGCATATCTGCGTTGCGTCACTGCCGATATCAATGAGCACATCATTTCCGGTTTGCTTAACCATTCCAAGATAGCCCGCCGACAGTGCAAAGGTCCGGGGAACAAGCCGGTCCGGTTTCAGACCTGCGTTTTTCAGTATTCCCAGATAATTGTTGACTATTTCGCGCGGAACCACGGTAACCAGTACATTTACCTTTGCCACCTTATCCTTGGCCGCTTCTTCCAGAACCTCAAAGTCCCAGATATCGTGATCATTAAAATGGGGCAGATCGGCCTTGTTTTTATACAAAATCATCTTCTTCAATTCGGACTGTTTCAGCTTGGGAAGTTCCAGCTGACGAATATTTATCTCGGGCGTGAAGAAACTGACATGCACATGCATATTCGCCTGATATACCTTGGACTTCAGGTAAGTCAGCGCCACCTCGATGGATCGATAACGGTCGAGCTCTTCAACTGGTAACTCCTCCTCACCCCATTCTGCAATGCGAATGTTCTTTTTGCTTTTCAAAACGACCAGATAGTAGAGCTTATCCGTGCTAATGTCTATGGCCAGAAATTTTTGAGCAGATAATTTGTCGATTTTTCTTCCTTCATCCTGCCTCCGGTACACAGCGGGTCACTTGATCATATTCTCCCAGAAAAGGGATCTTCGAAATTTTAGTATGGCTGCAGATATCGTCAAAACTGATTGGCCGGTATAACTTTCTTCTTTTGCCTGATCCTACAAATCTGTAACTTTCCATATCAATCGATTATTTGAAGCCGTCAAAAAAGGCGAAAATTTCTCTAGTTTAAAGTTCGCCATGTCATCTTCTTAATTGTGAAACTGCTTTTATTCTTCGCGATGTTGAGAAAGCGATGCAGCAAATCCTGATCTATCTCAATCACCAGCCGCTGATCTTTTTTCTCCCCGCCGCTCCCCTTATGAGTATTGCCGTTAATACTGCCATGGGTAATAATTCCGCCTTTAAACTGATTGGTATGCTCTTCATGGGGCGACTTGTCATCCTTGGAGTCCATTTCATAATTGGCATAGGGTTGATAGATGATCATATTCAGATCGGACGATTTGGGATTATTATTGAATCCCGGTGTAAACTCAACTTTACCGGTAACCACCAGAAACAACTGTCCCGGCCATTCTTTTACATTACTGACCTTCAAATCGCCATCTACAAATATTAAGTCACCGTCGT
>JARRQT010000049.1:28187-32980 GCA_037381445.1 Calditrichia bacterium | reverse complement strand
AAATTGGGCACGGCGGCATTTTGCTGAATCAACGAGGAATTTTCCACACCATTTTCATCCACCGCCTTCACGTTTACCACATTCCCCCCGGCATAGACAGCATAGCTGGAGATCATATTGATATCCACGTAGTTATCTTCATAATCGATCAGTGTTTCCATCCGCTTGGCAAAATTATTTTTTGTGCCCGTGGAGACAATGCGGACCTGATTACCACCCAGGAATTCCGCAGAAACGTCACAATTTGCGGAATTTCCTGCCGGGAGCTGTTCTGACCAGTCTGCCACACTGTCCGATCCCAGAAACCGGGAGATACCATATTCCAATCCCGATTGCGCCGCATAAAAAGCCTGACGCTCTCCGGCGGTAAAGCGGCTTATCCTGGCATCTGAATTGAGAAAAGTAATCGCGCTAATCCCGATAAGACCCAGCGCAATGATGATAATTATGGTAATGAGTAAAGCGCCCCCCTTTTCGGATTTCACTCTAATTCCGGACATGAAGCACCTCTTGTATTGTTTCGGTTTCACCATTCAAATTTATCTGCAGATTTAATTGCACATAACACAAAGTGTCACCCGTGGAAACTTCATTTTGAAAGCGGTCCAAAAAATTGAACACGGATGCATTGCTCAGATGATTCAGGACAGTCGATTCATTCCGGGTCAGCCTGTCCCCGCTGATAGCGTAATCAATCCGGTGGCCGTCAATATCGATATACGACAACTGAGCGGGCCCGGAGGAAATAAGACTGTCCGGACTGATTTTCTGTATATCGGAACGGAGCGTGCGCAGAGCATGTCTTAATTCAGAGCGGACCTGCGTATTGTTATACACACGCCAGATGGTATCCGCCTGAAGAACGACTACCGATACGACAACCGCCCCGAGAATCCCGACGATAACCAGCACGGTGATTAATTCAATTAGGGTAAATCCTTCTTCACCTGAAAAATTTTTGCTTCGCCCCTTCAACATGCAATACTCACAAGAATTCATAAAAAATGATATTGAAAAACTTACGCCGTATCAAATCTGCGCTAATATCGCGTGAAACGCACGGCAAGGGAATACCCATTCGGCAATACCCGGTGAGAAACCGTGACGGTCACTTCCCAGGTATCCAGGGATTCGCTTCCCCACCCCGACAGGGAGGTTACCGCCACTGTCCGGCGGTAACCGTCTGCCAGATTCACATCTTCTTCAAACTGGGAAGGATCCGTATACCAGTTGGGATCGGCGGCTTTTCTGCCGCAGATCTCTTCCATCCTGGACTCCGCCAGACCTACCGCCGTTTCCATGACGGAATATCTTGCCGTGTAGACGCCTATCATTCCCATTAATCCAAGAATGGAAGGCAGGGCCACGCCGACCAGAATCATGACAACGATCAGTTCAAATAGAGTGGAACCCTGCTGGTTATTTGTGATTCTTCCCATTTTGATAGTCATTTAATATTATGATGCACGCCTTAGTTGATAAATAAACAATGCATTAGTTGCCAGCCGGGGGAGTACCATCCGGATTGCCATGCACACTGCAACTGACTTGTACCGCAAAATCACCATCCTCAGTACTTGTGGTCACTGTATATTCACCATCAGAGGGGCAAACAGGAACATGACCACTAGTAAAGAAGTCCGCGGGAATTGCCCCAGGAGCCGTATAGCTTCCGGCGTTCAATATCTGCTGCGAATAGTCCATCACATAAGCAGCCTCGATGGCTTTCATATTGGCACGGCAGGCAGCCTCTTCGGCTTGAGATGACATACTGAAATACTTGGGCACCGCTATGGCTGCCAGCACGCCGAGAATAATAATTACGACAATCAATTCAATCATCGTAAAACCTTTTTGATTCGATGCCAACTTCATGATAAATCTCCTTATGATTTTGAGTAATTTAACAGTTAGTTTTTATTTTGCGTTATTTCACCAGGCTCATCAAATCCCACATGGGGAGAAAAATTGACAGGGCGAAAATCAGGACCATCACTCCCAGCGCTACGGTCACAACCGGTTCGATTAAAGAAGTCATATTATCAACCGTTTCAGATACTTCCAGATCGTAGTATCCAGAAACGCTCTGCAGCATATCATCGAGTGAACCTGACTTCTCGCCGATGGCGATCATTTCCACCGCGAAGGGATCAAAGTAGGAACTCAAACGCAGGGAATTGGCTATTCCTCCCCCGGCTTTTACCCTTTCCAAAACCATGTTCAGTTCCTTCCGGTATACAGCATTCTCCAAGGTTGTTTTTAGGGTTTCAAAGGCCTGAATGACAGGTATTCCGGTGCGATTCATGGTATAGAATGTCTTTGCAAACCGCGATATATTCACTTTTCTGATCAGCTGCCCCATAATTGGCAATTTCAGGAATATTTCATCAAATATGTATCTTCCCCGCGCTGTTCTTCCATACCAGATCAAAAAAATGGCGACTCCTGCAATGGCGAGAATTATATATATACCATAAGCGGCAAGAATTTCATGAAATCCAAACAGTATCCGTGTCGGTAACGGTAATTCAATGCCGCTGGAAGAAAAAATGGGAATAAACTTTGGAATGACCATCGTTGTGAAAATAATAAACGCAAATATCAGTCCCACAACAACCAGAATTGGATAGCGCACCGCCTTTTTTATATCTTTCTTAATTTTTTCTTCCTCTTCCAGATATTTGGACAAATAATGGAGACTCTCTTCCAGTGTTCCGCTTATCTCGCCCACTTTCACGGCGTCGATATAGACAGAAGGAAATATTTTTGAAAATTGAGATAGAGCTGACGAGAGGGAATTTCCCTGCTCCACCTCGCGGGCGATTTGTTCCACTACGGCGGTATATGTCGGATTGCTGCTCTGTTCTTTGATGGCGTTCAGGCTCATCAGTATCGGCACGCCGGATTTTAAAAGCGTGTAGAGCTGTTTGGTGAAGAAAATGACTTCCTTGGTTCTGACTTTCTTCTGAAATCCTTTCCCCGCTGACTTGGGCGCATAAGACCGGATCTCCACAGGGGTCAGTTTTAATTTCTGGAGATGATGAATGACCTCCTGCTCATTTGGTGCAGAGATCTTGTTTCTGACCAGCATCCCCTCATCATTAACGGCTTTGTACTGAAAATTCGGCATCTTTGATTTATTCCTATCCTTTCACCGGCAAAACCAGATTCCAATACCAATTGATTATGTTCGGCCCCCAGCAGAGAAAAGTAAACACCCCCAGAGAGAAAAAGGGGGCCATGGGCACATACTTCTGAATGTCTTTTCCGGGACGTGCGGCAAAAATGAGCACTGCAACCAGTGCATAGCAAAATCCTAGGAACAGCGCCAGCAGCACTATTTTCCATCCTAAAAACAGCCCGAGGGTGGCGGCCATTTTTATATCTCCCATCCCCATACTCTCCTTATGAAACAGTACCTTCCCGAGCACAGAAAAGACATACAACGCGCCGCCGCCGATTGCCCCCCCAAGCAACGCATTCTCCCAGGAAATAATCAAATAAAGAGATTGAATATTACCCCCGCAATTAACAGGTAGAGTAACAATTTGTTAAGAATTAACCGGGCAAAAATGTCGATCAGGCTGATTAGCATTAAAAAATAAAGAAGGATTGAATAAAAGAAAAAGGACGGCTGCAAACCGAATTTACTGAACAAAAGAAGTGTTGCCAGACCCGTCAGCAGTTCAACCAGGAAATAGCTCTTCGGAATGGGCTGCCCGCAATTTTGACATTTCCCTTTAAGAAGTAAAAATCCCAATAATGGTATGTTTAGATAAAATGGTATCGGCTTTTTGCAATGCGGGCAAAATGAGCCGGGTTTAATAATCGAGATATTTTGCGGGATTCGATAGGCACAGACATTAATGAAACTGCCAAAAACCGTTCCCACGATGAAGACAAAGAAATAGTCCATTTAATTTCCTCAGATCAACCTTAAATCCTTCTTTGAAGAATTTTCCTGCGGCGCCCCATCCTCGAAACGGCGGGATTTCCTGGCAAGCAAATATTTCATCCGGGCAAGCAAAACCTCCGGATTGAAGGGTTTACTCACATAATCATCGGCTCCCAGAGAAAATCCTTTAACCTCATTTTCAGGTTTGTTCAGTGCCGTAACCATTATCACCGGAATTGTTGCGGTTGCCAGATTTTTTCTCAGATATTGCAGGAATTTATAACCGTCAATCTGAGGCATCATAACATCCAGAAGAATTAGGGACGGCTTCTCCCGGATAACAAGCTCAAGTCCTTTCTGGGCGTTCTCTGCCTCGATAAACTTCCAATTCGTGCTTCTTTTTATTATCATCTTCATCATCTTGCGGACGCTCTCGGAATCATCTACCACCAGTATTTTGGGCGGTTGATCATCCAAACGAGGACTTTCCTGTCCGTTGGTGCCCGAAGGCTGATCGGTCCGCAAATCGCTGGTATTGCTGATAATTTTTTCCAAACCGTCGAGGGCTGTATTTCCGTCCGCTTCCCGCATATGTTCCTGAAAATTCGAACCTTCGGGAATTTTTTCGACACCGTTTTCCCAGTCCATCTTGTCCGGTGAAATAACCCTGATCAGTTCTTTATAGTCCGTGGTACCGTCGGCCACATATTTTAGACCATCTTCAAATAAAGTATGATAGCCCACTTTCCGGGCCGCCCGGCGTATTTCCAGTATGGAAGCCTTCCGGGAAATCAGGTCATTGATTTCTTCGTTCAAAAGCAGAATTTCGAAAACGCCGATCCGTCCCGAATATCCGGTATAGTTGCATTTCTGGCATCTGGCGGATTCATAAAACCTG
>JARRQT010000049.1:12946-28175 GCA_037381445.1 Calditrichia bacterium | reverse complement strand
TTTCGGATTTTCCTGGTTTGATTTCGCTCCGGCAATGAGGGCACAAAACCCTCACAAGCCGCTGAGCAATAATTGCCTCCAGCGAGGAGGCAATCTTATAGGGATCTATTCCCATATCTATAAGACGGGTAATAGCAACCAGCGCATCATTGGTGTGAAGGGTGCTGAGCACCAGATGCCCCGTTAAAGACGCCTGAATCGCAATTTCTGCTGTTTCGCGGTCCCTGATCTCTCCCACCAGCATTACATCCGGGTCCTGCCGGAGGAAGGAGCGAAGTGCGGAGGAGAAAGTAACCCCGGCCTTTTCATTCACCTGAACCTGATTAATGCCTTCTATCTTATATTCGATGGGGTCTTCAATGGTGATAATATTATTGGTATTATTTCGGATTCTGTTTAGCGCCGCATAAAGCGTGGTCGTTTTCCCAGATCCGGTGGGACCGGTTACCAATATGATTCCCTGGGTTTTCGCAAAACATTTTTCCAGCAGATCGAGATTCTCCCCGTGAATCCCCAGTTGTTCGAAAGACAACTTCGCTTTCCTTTTATCGAGAATACGAATAACAACTTTTTCTCCGAAATTGGTGGGCAGGATGGATATTCGCAGATCGATATCCGTTCCATCCTGAACAACTTTTGCGCCACCATCCTGCGGTTTCCGGGTCTCCGCAATATTCATGTTTGCAAGGATTTTGATTCTGCTGGTTAGTGAGGCCTGCAGACTCTTGGGCACTTCCAGTACATTTCGCAGAATGCCATCAATCCGGTAACGGATAATCACCAGCTTTTCCTTGGGCTCAATATGAATATCGCTGGCGTCTTTATCAATCGCATCCCCCAGAATCAAACTGACCAGTTTCACAACCGGAGTGTTTTCCTCAATTTTGCGCCCCCCGGAAATAATCACCGTTTTTTCGATATTAGCACGGTCAACCAGATTATCAATAAAAGAATCCGGTGAATAATATTCTTCAGTCTTTGCTTTGATCTGGTCCTTCAAACCAAAATAACTCTTCACATATTTCCCGGTCAGGTAGGCTATTTCTTTTTCAGCTTCAAGATTGAAGGGATTTGCGAAAGCCACCTCTATTTGTTTCTCGCTCTGTTGGAAAGGGAAAATTTGATATTCCCTGCAGATTTTTTCCGGAATAACCTCTACGGCAAGCGGATCTATTTCGGCACCATTGAGATCTATAAAGGGAATCTGCAGCACATTTTCTACAAAGGCCGCAATATCCTCAGCTGAAAGATGATTATTTTCCAGAAGAACATCGAGAAAGTATTCATTTTCAGAGTACCTGATTCTGGATTCGTCAACAAAGCCCTTGTCAATAATCTGATAATCCAGTAACGCCTTCACTAACCACTCGTCAGAAAATTTGTGCTTATTTTCAACCATCATCTGTCATTCACTCCAGGAAACCTCTTTATCACCTAACAAATTTTTCCCCCAAATATCGATAACTTTGCTGGCTGGCAAGTGGTAATAGTCACATAATCTCTTTTACTTATTTCAATGTTTGAAGCAATTTGATAAAAACCATAGAAAAGGCGCATTATTAGTGAATAATTTACCCGTTTTGCGTGGATAAAATCCGGATTTACTCCATCACACAGGAATTTTGAGGCCAGTCACAAAAATTCATTTGCTCGAAATTTATGCTTTCTAACATTGAAAAAAACTTTGATGTCTTTGAATAAATAGCACGCAAAGCAATCATTGTTAGAGAACTTTGCTACAAGGAAATTCAAAGAGAGGGACAGATTGCCAGCTCAACTATCATATGAAGCAATGAAAAACAACTTGAAAAACGATGATAGCGGAAAGTTCAAAATCCTGGTTGATATTGGGAAAGATCATTCACTTTTGGATGATAGAAACCTATTATACCGCATAAGTAGAAATTCTTTTCGACTGATCATAATTTCAGCTCCCGGCCAGCACCAGATGGTTCTTTTTCATGCTAAAGGGAAAGACCCGGTGTTTGAGGCAGATGTGTTCCGGAATTAATTTAATGAGAGATGTATCAATTTCCGTCTGGTCCAGATTGACATAAGGAATCTGGATTGCATTCTCCACAAAAACCGCAATTTCCTCAAGTCCCAGATAATTGTTGTCAATCAGGACATCCATAAAATATTTTTGATCCGGAAAGCGGGCCCGGAGTTCATCCAATTAGCTTTTGCTGATTATTTTGTAATCAATTAGTGCTTTGGCGCGCCATTCATCTTCAAATCTGTGCGTCGTACTGACTTCCATGTTTTCCTTTGTAATACCAATATAATCTACATAAATTTAGAGCCAAAACGGGGCCATGGAAATCATTAAAATAACAATTTCCCGAAGCGCGGGCGCGGAGCGGTTGGACAAGCAGGTGGCTTTACACAACGCCAATCTTTCCCGACGGCAAATCAAACGGTTCATCGATATGGGAAGCGTCTTTGTCGATGGGAAACGAATCCGTAAGGCTTCTTATCAGGTCGTCCCGCCTGCTGTTATTGAGATTCGCATCGAACAAAATGAGGAGATCGAAAACAAAGGAAATCAAATCCATTGGTCAAACCTTCTAATTTACAAAGATGAAAATCTGCTTGCGATAAACAAACCTGCCGGAATTCCGACTGCACCGACGCGGGATTCGGCAGTTCACAATGTTTATCATTACTTAAAGAAATCCGGAATCCTTCCTTCAAAATTCTATCCTTTTCATCGCCTGGACAAGGATACCAGCGGCCTGCTCTTAATTCCCCTGACTCATCAAATGGCGCAATTGCTTAATTCGCAAATGCAGAACAGACGGATCCGGAAAACCTATTTTGCCATTTGCCAGGGCAATCCAACGAATTCCGATTGGACTGTGCAGGGCAAAATTTCCCGCTCCCGCAGGAATTCAAACTTTTTCAAATTAACTTCTCAACCCGAACAAGATCACGTAAATTCAATGAGTGAATTTCACCTCGTCAATCAGCACCAGAATCCGGATCTGTGTTTGATTGAAGCAAATCCCCTCACCGGACGAACCCACCAGATCCGGCTTCATCTGGCCTTTTCTTCCCTGCCAATCCTTGGCGATTCCAGGTATAACCTCAATCCAATGCCTGCGGCTGAACTGAATATCCCCGATCAGGCATACCGCATGTTTTTACACTGCCGGAAAATGAGTTTCTACCACCCCGTTAAAAAAGAGAATTTTTCATTGACTGCTCCTCTTCCTGAAGAATTCTGGCAGTTAATCCGAATATTCTTCCCTGAATATTCATCTGAAATAAATACAAATGCAATGCCACCGGAATAAATGGCTTAATATCTATTTTTTTGGTTACAATACGGGCAGTATGGTGGTGAAATGGGCGGCAGGAACTGGGCAGGCTGACCGGATTTCCGACAGCGCATGTATGCGCGGGGAGTTTATCCGGCGCAATGCGGCAAGTCAGATCAGAGGATTAATGGGCGAAACAGAAGACCATCCACCCCTGATAAAAATAATATTATCTCCCTGGCACCAAGACGAGCATGACACAGATTAATCGCACATCCGCAAATATCACTGCTTTTTGCGCAGCCGTGCAGCGAAGGAGCCATCCATTTTATGCTTGTGAGGAAAGGTTTTGACAAAATATCTGTCTTCCAGATATACGGCCGGAACCAAACTGCGCAAGTCCTCCAGCCCGAATTCCGGATGTTGTTCCAGGAATGCGGATATGACCTTATCATTCTCTTCCGGTTCGATGGTGCAGGTACTGTAGACCAGGACGCCGCCTGGTTTCAGGACCGTCGCCGCGCTATCCAGCAGCGACAACTGCAGCGTTTTCATACTAAAAATGTTTTCTTCGGTCCGCTTCCATTTTAAATCAACGCGCTTGCTCAGCACGCCGTAGCCGGAACAGGGAGCGTCCAGCAGGATACGGTCAAACCGGAGATTCATCGGAAGAGAATTTGAATCCGCGGCCATGACCTCAAAATTACTGAGGCCCAGACGCTCCAGATTCTCCAGCGTCAAACGAATGCGGGATAACCGGCGGTCCAGAGCAAAAATCTTCCCCCGATTTTCCATTTTTTCGCCGATATAACCGGTCTTCCCTCCCGGGGCTGCACACATGTCCAAAATGGTCTCACCCACCTGGGGATCGAGGGCAAGCACGGGAAGTCCGGTGCTGATATCCTGAACCGATACCCAGCCTTTATTGATAAAATCCAATTTTCTGAACTCCTGAAAATTATCGATCCACACAAAATTCGGAAACTGAGGATGAATTTCATAGCGGACACCGTTTTCGTCCAGGACCTTGAAAAAAACATCCCGGTCAATCAAGCGCTCATTCAGGCGGACAGATAGGCGTGGCCGTTTATTATTGGCTTCACACAGCAAAGCGACCTCGTCGATTCCCCAATATTCGATCCATCGCTGAACCAACCACTTGGGATGGGAGTATTTCAAAGAGAATCGTTCCAGCACGTCAAGCTGAGTTTCCATCACATCAAATTTTTTCTGTTGACGCAGAAAATTCCGCAGCACTGCATTCACAAGATTGGCGGTCTTCTGGTTATATTTGGCTTTAGCTATCTCAACCGCTTCATAGAGAACTGCGTAAGGGGGGACTTTATCCATATATACAAGTTGATACACCGAGGAGCGCAGATTATTTTTCACTTCTGTGATAAGGTTTTCATAGGCACCGGTGTAGAGCTGATTTAAATACCAATCCAGCCTCAGCCGCCAGCGAAGGACACCATTGACGATCTCAGTAATAAAGCGGCGGTCAACGTCCTCGAATTCTTTAAGCTCTTTTTCCAGGAGCTTATCAGAATATGCCATCCGGCTTTCCACTTTGGTCAGTATATCCACAATTTTGGCCCGGGCGTTTATTTGGGAGGTATATTCCTGCTTTTGTCCGGAATCTAACAACTCATTATCTTTGCTCATTTTTATTCTCTGTTCCTAATTTCTTAAAATCCGGTAATCAAATTATTCCAACGCAAACAGATCCGCCGTTTCCCAGAGGAAATCCATCGAAGATTTTGCTTGTACGGACAGGGCAATTCAGATTGCGGTCGAAATCGATAAACTGCCTGCAATTCCCTAAAGCACATATTTGACTAATGAATATTCCTATGAAATTCTCTCCAACAATAATTTTTCTGCCCGGGTCAATTGTTCCACATCATTAATGCCATGGGTCTCCTCGACATCGGAAGTGAGGACGGCTGCCACTTTTTCTCCGCGATCAACATAAATTTTAACCACATCCGGAAGGTAATATTCTCCCTGGCTGTTATCATTCCGGATAAGGGGCAGAGTTTCAAATAGTTTGGGGCCATTAAACAGATATATTCCCACATTTATCTCTTTAATTTTGAGAATATCGGAATCAGCATCTTTGTGCTCCACGATTTTTTGCACAAAACCATTTTCATCCCGCACAATGCGCCCATAGCCGGTGGGATCGTCCATTTCAGCGGTCAACAGTGTAGCGAGCGGCTTTTCCTGTTTATGAATTTCTATCAGGTGCCGTATAGTTTCCGCGGTGAGTAAAGGGACATCACCGGAAAGCACCAGCACATCTCCTTCAAAATTTCTGAAAAGATTTTCAGTCTGACGAACAGCATGCCCGGTACCCAGTTGTTGTTCCTGGACAACGAATTCCACATTGCGATCTTTTACCGCCTCCATAACCAATTCTTTTTTATGACCTACAATCAATACAATTTTCTGTGATCCGATCTCCTCGGCCACCTCAATCACATACTGAATCATGGGTCTGTCATTCAGCGGATGAAGTACCTTCGGCAGGTCGGATTTCATTCTTTTGCCCTTGCCCGCCGCCAAAATAATCGTCGCTAAACTCATGCGTGCTCCTTATCGATAGCTTTTTGAAGATGCAATCCTGACCAACAAAAAAATTGTTAATTTAATATCCCAAAACAGGCATGCTTCAGGTTGATATATATCAATTATTTCTTATCAGGAATTCCAATGTTCTGGCAAATTCGTAATAATTATTTAATTCAATGTATAAAGCCAATCGCTAAACCACTTTCACACCAATTAAGTGGATATTAAATAATCAGCATTCCGCGAAGTTCCACATGGCTGCAATTTTTACCTGCCAATTATAATATTGTCAATCAGACGAGTGTCCCCCACATAAACGGCCAGAGCTATCAGCGTATTTTTGTCAATTTCTTTCACCGGTTTCAAATCTTCGGCATCAACAATCGCGATATAATCAATCACCACACCTTCTTCATTGCGGATGTACTGCTCCATCTGCATCTTTACCATCCCAGGGCTGCTGATTCCTTCCTCATAGAGATTTCTGGCAACATGAAGACTCTTGTTCAGAATCAGTGCCTTTTTGCGGTCCTTTTCAGAAAGATATTTGTTCCGTGAACTCATGGCCAAGCCATCTTTTTCACGAACAATGGGGCCAGTCAGGATTTCCACATCAAAATTCAGATCTTTGACCATCTGTTTGATAACAACAGCCTGCTGATAATCCTTTTTACCAAATATCGCGTAGTGTGGCTTTACAATATTAAACAATTTTCCCACGACAGTAGCAACACCCTGAAAATGGCCGGGTCGCGAAATGCCGCACATGGTTTCCGTAATTTTCTCCACATTGATATGAGTAAGATAAGGTTTCCGGTACATTTGTTCCGCATCGGGATAGAAAATGATATCCACCTTCTCTTCTTTGCACAATTCCTCATCTCTCTGAAAATCTCGTGGATAGGCCTCAAAATCCTCATTCGGTCCAAACTGAGCGGGATTCACAAAAATGCTTACAACCAGCACATCACATTTCTGGCGCATCAGTTTTATGAGACTGACATGTCCCTCATGGAGATATCCCATGGTCGGGACGAATCCGATGGTTTTCCCACTTTGCCTGTTTTCGTTGCCAAATTTTTGCATTTCCCTTATATCTTTAATGATTCGCATTTTGCCATATCTCTCCGATTTTCAACTTGCCTCAGTTCAGATTAAAGAAGACGGAAACCATTTTATTCAAATGACTCTTCCATGGAAGGGAATTCGCCCGCCTTCACGTCTTTGGTATATTCTTCAAAAGCCTTCCTCATCTGTTTGCCAATTTCAGCATAGTGACGGACAAAGCGCGGCTTGAATTTATCGAATATCCCCAGCATATCATAGCTCACCAAAATTTGACCGTCACATTGCGGGCCAGCACCGATTCCGATCGTCGGGATTTTTACGCTTTTTGTGATTTCACCTGCCAGACCGGCCGGAATCTTTTCGAGCACGATAGAAAACACACCGGCCTCCTCCAGAATTTTGGCGTCTTTTCGTAATCTCTCCGCTATTTCAGGCTCCCGCCCCTGCAGTTTGTAGCTGCCAAATTTGTGGATGGACTGGGGAGTCAATCCCAAATGCCCCATGACGGGAATGCCAAAATCCACCAGTTTATGCACAAGCTCTGCGACCGGCTCTCCGCCTTCGATTTTAACGGCTTGAACTCCCGCTTCTTTAAGCAGGCGGCCCGCATTCTCAATTCCCTTTTCAATGGAGATCTGGTAGGACATAAAAGGCATATCCGCGGTAACAAGGGCTCGTTTCACCGCACGGTTAACGATTTTCGAGTGGTAAATCATGGCTTCCATAGTCACAGGAAGGGTGGTCCCGTAGCCGTCGATGACCATTCCCAGAGAATCGCCTATTAAAATGATGTCTATACCGGATTCATCAAGCATTTCCGCCATCAAATAGTCATAGGCCGTTAAAGCAGAAATTTTTTCCGCACGACCTTTGTACCCGATGATATCAGGGATGGATATTTTTTTGATTTCTCGTTCAGAAGACATTGTTATCCCATGTTTTATATAACTTGCAAAGTTAGTTATAAACAGCAGGTGTATCAACTGAAAAATGTTTCGACCGGTCACGAGAAGCAGGATTGGCCATCTCTTCTTTTGGATGGGATTCTATTGGCGTTTTTTAGCGAGGCAGCAGGTTCAAATGAAAGTTTAAGAATGCAGACAATCGTTTTGGAGAAGGATTAATATTCTTTGGCCTAAAAAAAGCCTCCGAAAAAATACGGAGGCTTTTTTGATATTCGAATTTGCAGCGAATTAATACATTCCGCCCATGCCGCCACCGGGAGGCATTGCTGGCATTGCTTTTTCATCTTCCGGCTCCTCAGCAATCAATGCTTCGGTCATGAGCAGCAATCCGGCAACAGAAGAAGCATTCTCGATAGCAGTCCGGGAAACCTTGGTAGGATCAATAATTCCGGCTTTCAGCATATCTTCCTCATACTGCTCGGTGCCGGCATTGAAACCAAAGTTTCTGGCCCCATTCCTTACCTTTTCCACAACCACAGAACCTTCGAGACCGGTATTATTCACAATCTGGCGAATCGGTTCTTCAATCGAACGACGCACGATATTGACTCCAATCTGTTTGTCGCCATCAAATTTCAGTTTATTGATCGCGGGAAGAGCACGCAGATAGGCCACCCCACCACCGGGAACAATGCCTTCTTCCACAGCAGCGCGAGTCGCATGCAACGCATCCTCAACACGGGCCTTCTTTTCTTTCATTTCAACCTCAGTCGCAGCACCAATCTTGATTACAGCTACGCCGCCGGCCAGTTTTGCCAGACGTTCCTGCAGTTTTTCACGGTCGTAGTCCGAAGTTGTATTTTCAATCTGTTTCTTGATCTGGGAAATACGTCCCTTGATATCTTCGGTCTTGCCAACACCTTCAACGATCGTCGTATTTTCTTTGTCGACAACAATACGTTTGGCCTGACCCAGATCAGCCAGAACCGCATTTTCGAGTTTGAAACCGGTTTCTTCGCTGATCACATGACCGCCGGTAAGAATAGCGATATCTTCCAGCATGGCCTTGCGGCGATCGCCGAAACCGGGCGCTTTGACCGCACAGACTTTGAGCGTTCCGCGAATTTTATTTACCACCAGAGTAGCCAGCGCTTCACCTTCTACATCTTCGGAGATAATCAGCAAAGGCTTGCCAGTCTGAGCAGTTTTTTCGAGAATTGGCAGCAGGTCTTTCATGTTGGAGATTTTCTTGTCATAGATCAAAACAAGTGCATCTTCCAATACTGCTTCCATATTTTCAGTGTCGGTCACAAAATACGGAGAAAGATAGCCGCGGTCAAACTGCATACCTTCAACCACATCCAACAGTGTATCAGTCGATTTTGCTTCTTCAACCGTGATAACGCCTTCATTCCCGACCTTTTCCATCGCTTCGGCCAATAATTCGCCGATAGTCGTGTCGTTATTGGCGGAAATGGTACCAACCTGGGCGATTTCATTTTTGCCCTCAATAGGCTTGCTCAATTTTTTCAATTCTTCGACGACCACTTTTACAGCTTCGTCAATACCACGTTTAATCTCGGTGGGATTTGCACCGGCCGTTACGTTTTTCAGTCCTTCATTAAAAATAGCCTGGGCCAGCACGGTAGCGGTGGTGGTTCCGTCACCGGCATCATCACTGGTTTTCGAGGCGACTTCTTTCACCATCTGGGCGCCCATATTCTCCATGGGATCTTCCAGTTCAATTTCCTTGGCAACGGTCACGCCATCTTTGGTGACAGTTGGTGCACCGAATTTTTTATCGATGACAACATTGCGTCCTTTGGGACCTAGTGTCACTTTAACCGCCTCAGCCAACTGATCCACACCTTTTTTCAGTTTGGCACGGGCGTCCGAACTATATTCAATCATCTTAGCCATAACTAAACCTCCGCTAGTTTTATTATTTATTTTTCAACAATTGCCAGAATATCACTTTCCCGGAGAACCAAATAGTCCTCATCATTCATTTTAAAATCGGTCCCGGAATACTTACCGTAAATTACAACATCGCCAACTTTCACATCCATCGCAACACGTTCACCATTGTCAGTTAGTCGGCCTTTGCCCACGGCAGTCACTTCACCGCGCATGGGTTTTTCTTTCGCGGTATCGGGAAGAATAATCCCGCCTGGCGTTTTGTCTTCTTCTTCAATAGGCCTCACAACAACCCGATCCGCTAATGGCTTAAGTTTCATGTTCACCTCCGTTTGTTTGTTAAGCGTTGTTTTATAGTTACTTACTTTGTTTTTTTAGCACTATATCATTCAGAGTGCCAACAATATACAATAAAAAATTTTCAGCGCAAGCGAAAAATTTAAAACTGATCGCAAAATCAGATTTATTTGCTTGTTTAATGAATCTTGAATTAAATAATCATACAGGCTTAAGCTTCTTCAAATTGCCTTCGGCCATTGGTTCCTATTTGCCGTTTTGTTCATGATCCATTTTAGGCGCGAATGTTGTGTCCCTGCGGATTTCTTTATATATTTAATATTTAGGTAATTGGTCATGTGTTTATCGGATTTATACAGGGAAGTCCAATGTGATCCAGTCCAGTAAACGGTACGTTCAACATTCTTCAGCAAATCAAGTTACTGAATGAATATGGTTTCGAATATTCGAAAGCTGACTTACCGGGATTTCTATAAATGGATCGCTGAATTTTTAAAATTATTTTGCTGCTAAAAAATCAGAGTCCGGTTGTGTTTTTTCCTGATATTATGTAAAATGAAAATCGAGATTTAGAAAAGATGATATAAGCGATTGAAAAAATTATAAGATAGAACAAAATGTGATTTTTGACGCATTGCGGAAAGAGTATTTTATTAAAATTAATTTCAAATTCGGAGGAAGAAAGTTGAAGGCACTCATTACCAGCGGTGGAAAAGGAACCCGTTTACGCCCTATCACGCATACTCAGAATAAACATCTCATCCCCATCGCCAATAAACCTATCCTGCATTATGCCATAGAAGCGGTAGCAGCAGCCGGTATTAAAGACGTTGGCATTCTGGTTAACGCAGACAGTGATGATGTTCCCAATGCGATCGGAAACGGAGATACCTGGGGGATCAGGATTCAATACATTCCACAATCGGCGCCGCTGGGACTGGCGCATGTAGTAAAAATCTCACAGGATTTTATCGGAAATGAACCGTTCGTTTTTTATCTGGGCGATAATATGGTAGTTGGCGGCATCAAACGCTTTATCGATAAGTTTGAAGCGGATAAGTGCAGTTGTCATCTAACATTGGCCAGGGTCAAAGATCCCTCCCGTTTTGGTGTCCCGGAAATCAAAGATGATCGTATCATTAAGGTGGAAGAGAAGCCCGAGCATCCCAAAAGTGAATTTGCGGTTGCCGGTATTTACATATACGATAAACATATATTTGAAGCAGTAAATGCTATCAAACCCAGTGCACGGGGAGAACTGGAAATATCCGATGCTCACCAGTATTTGCTCGACCACGGTTACAAGGTGACTTATTCCGAAATCACAGGCTGGTGGAAGGATACCGGCAAACCGGGGGACCTGCTGGAGGCCAATCGACTAATTCTGGCAAATACGGACGGAAAATCGTTTGGCGAGGCTGATAACAACTCTCATCTTGCCGGAACAGTAATCCTGGGGAAGGGAGCCAAAGTCATCAACAGCCACATCAGAGGCCCGGTGATAATTGGTGAGGGCACTATAATTGAAAACAGTTATGTGGGGCCCTATACATCAATTTATCATCACACCCTGGTGCGGAATAGTGAAATCGAGTTCAGCATCGTAATGGAAGACTGCCGTATAGAAAATGTTGGTATCCGTATTGAAAGCAGCATCCTGGGTTCGGAGGTTGATATTCTTCAGGCCAAAGGAAAACCGCGGACCCATCGTTTTATTTTGGGCAACCAAAGTCTGGTTGAAGTGGTTTAAGCAAATAGATCAGAGGAGGCTTGCATGGAGACAAAAAATATTATATTGAGCATTGAAGGTAACACCGCTATTGTCACTATTAACCGTCCCAATAAGCTGAATGCACTGGATGCCGAAACCGTGACAGAGCTTTTTCACGTTTTTAAGAAACTCAAATCGGATGAACAGGTCCTGGCAATCATCCTGACCGGAAGCGGAGAGAAGGCGTTTGTTGCCGGGGCGGATATTGAGGCAATCAGTCATCACGATGATATCTCCGGCCGCATCTTTGCACTTAGGGGACAAAAAGTGTTTCGTTTTATCGAAAAACTGGAAAAACCGGTCATTGCCGCAGTAAACGGTTTTGCACTGGGAGGCGGTTGTGAATTAGCTATGGCCTGCCACATTCGTATTGCATCCGAAAACGCCAGATTCGGACAGCCCGAAATCAATCTTGGCCTGATTCCCGGGTACGGCGGCACCCAGCGGCTCCCGCGACTGATCGGCAAGGGGCAGGCTTTATCCATGCTGCTGAGCGGAGAAATGATCACCGCCGATCAAGCCCTGCAATTTGGACTGGTGAAAGAAATAGTCCCCGGCACCAATCTGATGAACCGGGCCAAAGAACTGGCGGAAATGTTCGCTCAAAAAGCGCCGATTGCCCTGCGTTATATTTTGCAGGCTGTTACCGAAGGCGAGGATATGAATCTGGATGCCGGCCTAAATCTTGAAGCCGAGTTGTTCGGTAATCTGTGTGGTACAGAAGATATGAAAGAAGGTACTGCAGCATTTTTGGAAAAGAGAAAAGCGAACTTTAAAGGTAAATAATAATCATTTGCTATGGGCGAAAAGAACAGATCGATCATCATTTCAGATGATGAATCGTTCATAGAAAATTATTCCCATCATTGCACTAACAGCAATTATGTGGTCAGGCACGCGAAAATGCCTGAGGACTGGAATAAGTTTCATTCATTTAATCAGGCCGATTGCTACATCGTCGATAACCGGGACGGCAAATTTCCATTTGAAAAATTTGCGTTTTCGCTGGACGGACAAAGCCCTCAACTGTTTATCATCAACGTTGGAGAAAAACCTTCTCGGAATTTAAAAATTTCACCACTCATTTTTACCGTAAATCCTGAAATGAACGAAATTCCGCTTTCGCTCTTTTTGGAGAACGCCAGCATTGTGCTGCGGCGCGACAAGGCACAGAGTGAACTTGCCAATATGGTTCTGCACGATGTGCGTTCTCCGCTCAACAGCCTGATTGGCTATCTGGAATTGCTGCTGAATAACACATTTGGCCCTCTGAATGAAGGTCAAAAAAGCATACTGGAAAAAGCCATGGACATGGGTGATTCAACGCTGGATTTGCTTGAGGATCTCAACGAAATTTTCAGAAGAGAGCAATCCACATTCCTTTTGCAAAAAGAACCATTTCATTTTGAGGAATTACTTGAGAGCGTGCTGGTTAACATTTGGGTGAAAGCGGATCACAAAAACGTAAAAATAAAAAAAGAGATCGCTGCTGATCTGAGGGAAATATCAGGGGATGATTATCAAATCCAGAGAGTCCTTACCAACCTTCTGACCAACGCCATTAAATATGCTCCTCCGCATTCCACAATTACCATTAGGGCAAAGGAAAGGACGGACCACACCGCCGAAGTTTCGATAATAGACAATGGACAGGGCGTAGCAGAGGAACAATTACCTCATCTTTTTGATAAATTTTTTAGGGTAAAACAGGAGCAGCAAGTTGAAAAAGGGTTCGGTTTGGGTTTGTATATCAGCAAGATCATTGTGAAAGCGCATCATGGAAAAATATGGGCAGAAAATAATAAATTGGGCGGTTTGACTGTATCCTTCACCCTGCCCCTGGCAAAAAAATAGCATGAATTTTAATTTTCAGATATTTTCGGATTTCGACGGGACCATCACGAAAAGTGACTCACTTGAATTTATCCTCAATAAATACGCCGAACCCGGCTGGATAGAAATAGAAGATCGGGTCACCCGCCGCGAAATAAATGAAAAAGACGCGCTGCAACTGCAGTTCAATATGCTTGACCTCAGTCTGCAGGAAGCGTTGCATGATCTGCGTGAAATTGAATTAGATCCGTATTTCAGGGAGTTTATCCACCTATGCCGCAATAATAGTCTACCGGTAATCGTGTTAAGCGGCGGCTTTGATATATTCATTGAAAAAATATTTGAGGCAAACAGAATTCATGGGATAATCTATCATGCCAATTCTGCTAAGGTAAAAAACGGTCGATGGAAGATACTTCCTTCCGGAAGTCCAAAGTTGAAAAACAGATGCAACCATTGCAAAACTTTTTGGTTAGAAAAAGCGCGCTCCTCGGGCAGCCGCGTCATTTATATCGGCGACGGAAACACGGACAGGTGCGCTACCCAAAATGCGGATATCCGTTTCGCCAAAGGCGTCCTGGCAAATTATCTGTCGACCATAAATATGGCTTTTTATGAATAT
This sequence comes from Calditrichia bacterium, assembly GCA_037381445.1. Taxonomy (GTDB): domain Bacteria; phylum Calditrichota; class Calditrichia; order RBG-13-44-9; family RBG-13-44-9; genus JARRQT01. Next base: position 13,928 of record JARRQT010000049.1, on the reverse strand, counting down.
CAAAGTTTCTCTGAAATTATTAAAATCTTTACAGACGAGATTTTGAAGGAATCAGAAAAGGAGAAATATTTTGCCGGAATCGAACATCCTCTGGCGGATCGATGATCGCCTCATTCACGGTCAGATTATAATCGGGTGGTGCAGCCAACTGCCCATTGCAGAGCTGATTGTCTGTGATGACGAAATCGCCGAGACTGAATGGGAAACGAACTTGCTTTTGATGGCCGCTCCTCCGGAAATACCCTCGTCTGTGTTGTCCATAAGCGACACCATTTCCAGGGTGCGGGAGATTGTGATTCAGGAAATTATGGTTTTAATACTGATGAAATCTCCGTTTACCTTGCAGAAAATATTAAAACGGGGAACAAAAATTGAGAAGGTCAACATTGGCGGTATTCACTTCAGAGAAGATCGGAGCGAATTTTTATCGTATCTCTATCTATCGGAGAAAGAAATAAAAATTTTTGAAGAACTCATGGGCGAAGGTATCCGGTTCGAATGCCAGGATCTGCCCAATTCCCCGGTCTATAATCTGGAGAAATTGCTGGAGAAAAAGAAATAATGGAAATAATAACCAGGAACATCGCCTTCTCAACTCAGGGTTTTACCGATATCATTGAGGTTACCTCGCAAATAGGCGATCTTTTAAAGGAAAGCAAGCTATGGGAAGGACAGGTAACCCTCTTTATACCAGGCAGCACCGCCGGTTTGACAACCATCGAATATGAACCGGGACTGCTGAAAGATCTGCCTGATTTTTTTGAATCCATTATTCCCATGAACAAAAATTACCAGCATGATAATACCTGGCACGACGGCAACGGATATGCGCATCTGCGGGCTTCCCTGCTGAAGCCGTCCCTAACGGTCCCATTCTCTAATGGTCGCCTGCTGCTGGGCACCTGGCAGCAAATCATTTTTGTGGATTTTGACAATCGCTCCCGGCAGCGCAAACTGATCGCTCAATTCTGGGGAGATAAAA
>JARRQT010000049.1:0-12926 GCA_037381445.1 Calditrichia bacterium | reverse complement strand
GCCCGGCCTTTTTTTGAGGAGTTGTCTTCATCCCTGAATGTGTGAATATCTCTTTTAGGAGGAGAATACGACCTGATCTTTCAAATATTTGGTTCTGAATTCTTCGGCATACCCATCTGTGAACCACGCAATAACTGCTTCTGTCACTGATAAAGTTTCATCGCTCTTGGACTTCATTTCGGAATAAAATGATTGAATAGCTTCCAGTTGCTTTTGCTGATACTCGTTCATCACATTCATTTCCTCTCCATCAGATCATTGATTCAACTGTCAATTTTTTCATTTTCTTTTTATTTTTTGTCTGTTCAATCATCGTCTGAGAAAACCACAAAGCAACTGCTTCAGAAAATGTTATGGGGCGTTTTAATTCTCTTGCTTTATTTTTTTGAAAATCAAAAATCTTTTGAACCGATTCTCTTGTGGTTAACATTTTATTCCCCTTATTTCTATTAAATGAATTTACAATAGTTATGCCAACTCTTTTTCAATATTCCAACAATAGTGCGATTAATATTTAAGTTACCATTATACAATCACTTATCCGCAATACAAGCATTCCTCTTGGGAAGACTGCGTTGTCGTTGTTTTCAGAACTATTGTCCATTTTTTCATCAGTGTCTTTTTTTACTGCATTATAAAATAGTTCCGGGATGCAATTGACCGGCAAATCACAAATCCTGAAACCTAAAATTTAAACTGCGAGAGAAGAAAAATCCTGGTTTCGTTTTTTGTCCGGAACCCGGAGAGTGGATTATGAGTTTCAAACTAGCATATTAGATTCAGATGCTCCTTCGACCCCAGTCAATCTCAATACGCCGACGATAAGGAAAATCCAAACAAGGAAGTCCTAAACCAAACATTGGAGGCCTCCTTATGCGCCCAAATCAATGGATAAAGTTAAGGACTTTCTCTCATGGCCAATTTTCCGATATTCACCGGTTGCTCAAACAAAAACGGCAGGACAAACACACCATCAGTTTATGTCTGCCGGCCTTAAACGAATCATTTACAATCGGCAGGATAATCAGGAGACTTAAAGAAGCCCTCCATGACAGGATTCCGCTTATTGATGAAATAATGGTCATCGACAGCGGTTCTACAGATGGAACGCAGGAAATATGTCGAAAATCAGGTGTCAGAGTATATCAGGATGATGAAATCCTGCCTGAAATGGGAAACCTCCGGGGGAAAGGCGAGAATCTGTGGAAAAGTCTCTATATCGCTAAGGGAGATATAATTCTCTGGCTGGATACGGATATCCGGAACATGGAGGAACATTTCGTAACCGGGCTCATCGGTCCCCTGCTTTACAACCGGGATATCTCTTTCGTGAAAGGTTTCTACCGCAGGCCCATTCAAATCGGGAATAAGATCTCTGCCACTGGCGGCGGACGCGTCACAGAGATTCTGGTGAAACCATTTTTTAATGTTTTATTCCCCCAGTTGGCTCTCTTTCACCAACCTTTATCCGGTGAATATGCGGGACGCCGCGATTTACTTGAACGCCTCCCCTTTTTCACGGGTTATGGCGTGGAAACGGGACTTCTGATCGATATTGAAAACCGGTTCGGTCTTTCCTGCATGGCGCAGGTCGATCTGAAAGTTCGGATTCACCGCAACCAGGATCTGAATTCACTTCGCAAAATGTCATTCGGTATTCTGCAGGTATTATTAACCCGCGCGGAACAGCAGGGCAAACTTGTTCTAATGGATTCACTGAGAACCCAGTTCCTGTCAATTCTTAAAAATGAATTCAATGAGTATGAGTTGAACCTGACAGACATTCATGATATTGAACGGCCCCCGATGATTCTGAGCGAGAGTTACCAGAAAAAACGGCAGTTAGCGGAAGAAGATTTGATTTTGCTGGATGAAGTCCAGAAGAAACGCAGCTATCCGTTTGTTTCTGTGAGTCCGTTACTGGATACAAAGCTCATCGAGTTGAATGGGAAAGCCAGCGGCAAGAAGGAAGCTTTGGGGCAAATCAGCGCCTTATTAACTGATCAGAAAATTGTGTCGGACTATACCAGGCTTTTATATGAATTTTCGAAACGCGAATCAACCATGAGCACTGCCATTGGCGGGGGCATTGCCATTCCGCATGTTCTTTCATCGATAATACAGCGCCTGAAAATCGTTGTTTTCAGACAGAAAACGGGCATTGCTTTCAACTCCCTGGATGGCCAGCCCGTAAATCTTATTTTCGCGGTGGTCTGTCCGATAACCCGGCGGCAGCATTACCTGCAGATTCTGGCAAATCTGGCTATGATCCTGAAAGATGAAAAAATCAGACACCGGCTATTAACCGCCAAAACTTCCGAAGATTTCATTGGAATTTTCCGGAAGAGCGAAGTCCTGAAACGCTTCGAGCGTGAACTTCGGACAGTTGAATCCTGAGGCTCAATCCAGGATTCCAGTCTTTTTGACGGAAAAACGGATTATTCAACGGGCGGAATCGCAATCGTCCTTGCCACTTGTGCAGTTCTTTCATACTATTTCTTTTTCGAAGAAATGCCCTATTTGCGGGATATCACTTTTCAGCGCTGCATCCAGCGGGCCTGAAAAAAGCACCTGTCCGTCATCCAAAAAAATGATGTGATCCGCCAGGCGGCGAATACTGGGTATTTCATGAGTAACCAGGACAAGGGTAATGCCCAGGCTATTTCTTAAATTCAAAAACAAATCATCCAGAGCGGCCAGCGTCACCGGATCGAGACCAGCGGAAGGTTCATCGCAAAAGAGCAGCGGCGGGTCCAGTGCAAGGGCCCTCGCCAACGCGACCCGCTTACGCATTCCTCCTGACAACTGCGACGGATAAAGAGAATAGGCATCTTCAAGCTCCACCAACTGCAATTTGACGCGGACCAGATAATCAATCATACCGGGTGAGAGCAGGGTGTTTTGTTCCAACGGGACAGCTACATTCTCCGCAACACTCAGGGAATTCAGCAGTGCTCCGTTTTGGAAAAGCACCCCCATCTTGCGAACCAAATCCGCATAATCATCTTCAGTAATTTCATTTATATCATAATCCATAATCCGCACCGTTCCCTGCTGCAATTCATACAATCCAACCAGATGTTTCAGCACCGTAGTCTTCCCGCAGCCGCTTTTGCCCAAAATAACGGTGATCTCATTCGGCATGATATCAAAGCTTATATTTTTCAATATAACGCGCTCATCAAACTGCGCAGAGAGATTTTGGACTTCAACAATTGGCTGCATGATTCACCAAATACCAGATTATATTTCGCTTTTATTTTCTGTCAATCAAAATAAAACAACAATCCCAGCAGACTGTCCGCCAAAATCACCAGAAAAATAGCAGTGACCACAGCCGCAGTGGTCACTTTGCCAACACCCTGCGCACCGCCTTTTACCCGGAATCCATAAAAACTGCCGGTAATCACAATCAAACCGGCAAAAATAAGGCTCTTGATAAAACCAGTCATCAAATCTCTGAAAATGAGCACACTAATCATGCGGTTGTAAAAGACCCAGGGGCTGATCGACAGGTAAAAATAACCGATCACTACTCCGCCCAGAATTCCTACGATGTCCGCCAGAAGGGTCAGCAGCGGAAGTGAAAAGATCATGGCATGCATTTTCGGCACCACCAGATAGCGGATCGGATTGATGGCCATGGTCTTCAGCGCATCGACCTCCTCGGTCACCACCATTGTGCCGATCTCAGAAGCGATAGCGGAGCCGCTACGGCCAGCGAACATGATTGCGGTCAACAAGGGCCCCATCTCCCGGGTCATACTGATGACAATCAGGTCTGCCACAAAAATATTGGCCCCGAACTGCCGCAACTGGGCAGCCGATTGCAGGGCCAAAACCAGGCCGATAAGAAATGAAATCAGCGCAATGATTGGTATCGAATCCGCGCCAATGAGAACCGTCTGGCGGACAAACTCTCCCTTTCGCCGGTGACGGTGGCTGAACATATCGGTGAAAGTCCAGTACATGGTGTTGGCCATCAGATAGAAAAAACTGCGGACGCCGTCAGCAAAGAACCGGTAAGCCCCTTCCCCGATATTTTCTATCAATGACTGCGGCTTATGATCGGCTGGCCTCTCTCCCTCCCTGAGCGCAAAAGTCTTTCCGGCTTCGCTGATTTCATCCGGAATCTGCCGCCAGATGAGTTTTGTCCCGGATTGCTCAAGTCGGCTCGAAATAGAATTCAGGAAGGCAAAACCCGCGCTGTCAATCTGATTAACGGCTGCAAGATTCAGATAAATTTCGCTGCCGGTAACATTTCTCAAGGCCGTCATGATACGGCTATGGACAATCTCAATATTCTCTAAAGTCAGGGCTCCGGCGAATTGCAATTCATTGCCTCGCACCTCCCACTGCAGACCGCTTTCCGGTTTTCCTATGGCTTCGCTGGAAATATTCATCAGGAGCCTGACTTTGCTTCCACCAGATAATTTTGAATGCCATCCAGGAAAACATTCATTTCATCACCTAAAACCTTGCTGATCACCGCTGCGAATTCATTCAAATTTTTGCTTCTCAACCGGACCGTGCGGTTGAAATCATGGGCGTACAGCTCTTCTCCGTCCGAGGTGCGCATAAAAGTGAACTTCATCTGCAAATGGGCGGAAGCATTATCACCTTGTTCCAGATATTCCAGATATTCGACTGTCGACCCAATGCGGTAGGCGTTGTTAATGCGCCAGCCCCGGCTTCCGCTCGCGGCGAATAATGAAGCGTTGCGAACCTCACTCTGTATAAAATTTGTAATTGCTTCCTGCGGGGTTACCGCCCAGTGATGATAATAAAAATATGAAATTTCGTTGGATCTGGTCCTCACCGCAATTTTCGTGGATGCAAAAACAGGCGAAATGGCTGGCGGAAGTATGACGCAGCTCTCATCTGTCAGCGGCCGCCTGACGGCACCGGAGGTATCGGCTGCACATTTATGGCTCCAGGTTTTTATCGGGAATTTCCGCAGGCTTCGTTCCGCGTATCAGAACCGACGGGTCCTGGCTGATCAGGCGGGTTGCGGCGTCGAGATTCTCCAGGCTTTCCTGCAGCTTTTCCATACTCTGGTTGAATGTGTCACTCCCTTCCGAAAGGTCGCTGTCCACCTGACTCAAAATCACGTTGGTGCGTTCAATCATGGTGCCCATCTGCCTGATAAGATCGACCAGATTTGCTTTTTTCAACTGCATCGAAATATCATGGGTGTTCACCAGTATATCCCGGACCGTGTCGCTGGAAACTATCTGCTCCAGTCGGCGGGAAGTAAAATTTAATCTGGCAGACATGCTGTCCAGTTGAGCGGCAGCCCTGGTGCTTATCAAAATGGTTGATTTCAGATTTTCACGGTTTTCCGAAAGGATCTGGTTCATGTTGTTGAAAGTACGGGATATTTCATCAACCGTGTGGATAATCTTGTTCATGTTTTGCGGCTGCGTAAAAACGCTGATGTTATTGAGCACCTGCTCAAGCTTATTCGCAATAATCTCGGCTTTACCGGTGATCTGGGCGGTAGTTGATGTCCCTGCGCGAATAAATCCTCCCGTTTTCAGAAGCGGGGCATCGTTGGTGCCACCGCGAATTTCTATCATTTTCAGGCCGGTAATGCCAATGCTGGCAATATCAGCCCGTGCATCCTTTTTTATGGGAGTGTCTTTTTCCAGCGTCACGGTAATAAGAACGCGGTTTACATTATGAGGGTCAATCTGGATTGCTTCTACGCTGCCCACGTTGATGCCCAGATATTTTACCGGACTCCCCACCTCCAGACCGCTGACGGACACATCCTCATAGGCGATGTAATAGATATCTTCCTTCTTTAAAAATTTCTGGCTGGTAATAATTGCCAGAAAAATCAAAATAGCAATGGAGCTTACAATGATAAAGATGCCGAAACGATATTTTTGCGAATGAATCTGCATGGATTCCTCAAAAAAGGAAATTTTTTATGAAAATGGGATATGACGCATCCCGTCAGATATATAGAACACGATCGGGAAACCCAAAGCCCCGAAAAAATTCCATTAAATAACTAATTACCTCAGAACCACAAAAATTTCAGTTTTACTTTAATCTTTTTCCCCAAAAATAGTTGCATTTTGGCGGGATGAACTTCCCTGCCGAAAAATTATTCATCTGTGATTTGAATGCCAAATTTATCGCAGACGCATGCCGACCGGAGCATAACGGCGGTTTCAGGAAATTGTTTTCAACCCCTCGGCTCCCCCCAGCGATTCGGCCGCTCTGACGCCGCTCATGATGGCCTGCCCAGTGGCTTCCACCGCCATCTCGGTAATCAGATCAATTTGCACCGGACGTTCTCCCCTGGATAGCGCGAAAACCACATCACCATCGAAGCTGGTATGGGCAGGCAAAATTGTGCGCACGATTCCATTGTGAGCTCTTTCCGCCAGATAATACAATTGCGATTTGGTCAGATTGACGTTGGTCATCACCGCCGCCAGGACGGTGTTCATGTCCCGGATTTCTTCCCGGGGAAGCCAGCGTATTTTGGGATCGTCTGCTGCCAGGAATTTTCCGTTTTTCCGGGCCCCCGCCAGAATTTTTCCCTCTCCATCAATCACGTCCCCTACGGAATTAGTGACGGTCAGTGTTTCCACCCAGATACCATTGAATTCGACTCTGGCAAGACCCAGGCCGCCTTTCATCGCGTATTCCAGTCCGGCCCATTTCCCGACCGTAGCCCCGGTGCCAACCCCTACATTTCCCTGCATCATATTTCCGCTCCGGGCCTGCTGACAGGCGCCGTAGGCATCTTCAGCGACGGGGAAAGATTCGGAATTGATCATATATAAATCGTATATCACAGCCGCCGGCACGATCGGAATTTTTCGGAACGGCGTATCATGCCCCCTGCCCTGTTCCGCAAAATAGCGCATAACACCCGCGGCGGCATCCAGGCCAAAGGCGCTGCCGCCGGTCAGGAGCAGGCCGTCTATCTCTTCAACCTTGCGGAATGGCGAGAGGAGCGCGAACTCCCGGGTCCCCGGCGCGATGCCCCGCGCACAGGCAGAAGCTTTTGTGCCTTCGGGACAAACGATTACCGTGCAGCCTGTTCCGGCGTTCAGATTAGTATAATGACCAATTTTAAATTCGCTCATACCATCTCTGTTCCTGTTTTGCTCTCCCAATCACAAAAATGACCAATTTAATCTAGATTCAGATGATCGGCTGTCCGCATAGCAACTTTTCGAAGTAGTTAATTGTCTTCTTTAGACCCTCTTCCAGTTTGATAGTGGGTTCCCATTTCAGTTTTTCCTTTGCCAGGGAGATGTCGGGTTTCCTTTGGGTGGGGTCATCTTTGGGAAGCGGATTATGCACAATTTTTGAGTGCGACCCGATTAATTCAATAATTTTTTCAGCCAATTGGAGAATAGTAAATTCTCCCGGATTACCCAGGTTAACCGGACCAATAAAACCATCGGTATTCATCATGCGAATAGCGCCCTCAATCAGGTCATCAACATAACAAAATGCGCGGGTTTGATTTCCTTCACCAAACACCGTGATGTCCTCACCCCTGAGGGCCTGCAGAATGAAATTACTCACAACCCGTCCGTCATTGGGCGCCATGCGGGGACCATAGGTATTGAAAATCCTGATAATGCGGATATCCACTTTATTCTGGCGGTGGTAGTCCATCATCAGGGTTTCGGCCACCCGCTTCCCTTCATCATAACAGCTGCGGATGCCGATCGGGTTGACATGTCCCCAGTAGTCTTCAGTTTGAGGGTGGACTTTGGGATCACCATAGACCTCGGATGTGGACGCCTGCAGGATGCGGGCTTTCACCCGTTTAGCCATACCCAGCATGTGAATGGTCCCCATCACACTGGTTTTGATGGTTTTGACGGGATTATACTGATAATGAATCGGGGAGGCCGGACATGCAAAATGGTAAATTTGATCCACCTCCAGCAAAATTGGTTCTGTGATATCGTGACGGATCAGTTCAAAGCGGTGATTATCGAGCAAATGCAAGATATTTCTCTTAGTCCCTGTAAAAAAATTATCGAGGCAAATCACATCATTTCCCTGATTCAACAATCGCTCGCACAGATGGGAACCCAAAAATCCCGCGCCGCCGGTAACCAGAATTCGTTTCATGATTTTATTCCCTTGATTTTAAAAATTTTTAATCAGAATATAGGATTCGATTAGTTTTAATGCAATGGAATTGTCTCCCGGCATTTCAGTTGAATCATCATTTGAGCAGGTATTTACAGGGCTATGTTTCAAAACAGGATAAAAACAGCAATGATTCTGGCAGCCGGTTACGGAAAAAGAATGGGTAATCTAACCAGTAATCTTCCCAAGTGCCTTCTACCGCTGGGCGGTTCCACGCTGCTGGACATGCTGCTGATTAAACTGGCAAACGAAGGTATGGAGAGGATTGTGATCAACCTTCACCACCAGGGAGAAAAGATCAAAAAACACCTGGAGCATTCCACTTACCGGAATCCGAAAATCCTTTTCAGCAAAGAGGAAAACATTCTGGGCACGGGCGGCGGAATTGCCCTCGCGGAAAGATTTTTTGAGAATGAGACCATCCTGGTGATAAATTCAGATGTTTTGACTGATATGTATGTCGGGGAATTTTTTTCATTCCACCCCCGGAAACAATCGATCGCCAGCATGGCGGTTTTCCCGTCGCAGAACAACAATGATTACAGCCTGGTCCTTCTCGATGATGCTTATAATGTTCGGGGTTTTTTAGGAAAGGGACAAGCGGTTCCCACTAATTTGAAAACCGGCATTTTCACCGGTTACCAGATACTGACTCCGGAAGCCCGCGCATATTTGCATCCCCGTTTTTCATCGGTCATTACGGATTTTTATCAACCCGCAATTCAGAAAGGCCAGGAAATCGGCGCATTTCTCCACTCCGGAACATGGATTGACCTCGGCACCAGAGAGCAGTATTCGGAAGTCAATGAGAAGATCAATTCGGGAGAATTAAGAATCAGGGATTTCTCGGGGAATTAAAATCAAATCGATCTAAAAATAGAGAGAGGCCTTCTTATCGCCATTGCATATGGGGATTATAATACTTAAATTTGAATCGCGACAAGAACGGTGAACCGCAAAGGAGGCACTCATGCAGCTCAAAATCGTGGATATACAAAAATCCGAAGATCTGAATTTTATTCTGGGACATAGTCATTTCATTAAAACGGTTGAAGATCTGTATGAAGCGGTGGTGCAGAGCGTCCCGGGCGTAAAATTCGGAATCGCATTTTGTGAAGCATCCCAGGCCAGGCTGGTGCGCTGGACAGGCAATGACGAGAAGCTGATTGAACTGGCGAAGAAGAATGCCATGGAGATCGGCGCCGGTCATTCTTTTATTATTTTTATCGATGGCGCTTTTCCCATCAATATGCTGAACAGTATAAAGATGGTCCCGGAAGTGTGCAGAATTTTTTGCGCCACCGCCAATCCGGTACAGGTGCTGATTTCCGAGACGGAAAAAGGAAGGGGCGTCATTGGTGTTATCGACGGTGAAACACCGCTCGGCATTGAAACAGAAAAGGACATAGCGGAACGAAAAGAACTGCTCCGAAAATTTGGTTACAAACAGTAAAATCCCGAAAAATTAAATGCATGTTTACCGGTATCGGGAATCGCAATCCCTGCGCAGTTGGGATTTGCAATTGGGAATTTGTTTATTTATCAAACTATTGTATCGGATTTAATTACCCAAAACAACGCATCTTGGCACATGACCAGGAAAACACATAAAGAGTTATTTTTATGATCACCTCGAGAAATACTAAAATATTAGGATTTTTTAGCACTATTTGCAGATTTTTTGGAAGAGATTGCCAAAGCACCTTCCTCCTTAAGACAGTTCTCATCATCAGCGCAATTTTGCTGATGGCCTCTCTTCAAAGCAACGCCCTCGCCCAGGATGCCGCCAAAACAGACAGCACTTTTTTTGTCCAGCAGGTGCAGGATCTGATCCAACAGGAACAATACGCAACCGCACAGATTATGCTGGAAGAAAGAATCCAGCAGGAAGGAATGAAGCCTTTTTATCTCTTATGGATGATCCGAAATGGCCTGCAGCATTATTACCGTCATGAAAATTACGAGATTTTTTATCTCAGGGACAACAACAGCGCCTTAAAAAGAAGCGAATCCGACAGCCTCGGCAACGTGAAAATCGCCCGGCTGCGCTATCCCCAGCGGCTATTGCAGAACATTATCCAATCGTACACTAATTATGCCCGCGCCTATAAACTGCTTGGTGATTACTATGACATACAGTTGCGTGATTTGAGCGATTTCGATTTTGTTCAGAAAGACGATATTAAAGACCTAGAAGAAAAAATATTTTCCAATTATATTCAGGCAGAAAATCTGGGATTGAAGAGTCCCTATATCTACCGCTGGCTGGGGGACTATTATCTGAACTCCGGTCAGCCCGATCTTGCCGAGAAATATTACCGGAAAAATATCGAAAGCAATGCGAAGGATGCCATTCCTTTTTTCCGTCTTGCCGAAATCAACTATCAGAAAAAGCAGTATACCCAAGCCTATAATTATGCGCTTCAATCCCTGAAATATTTTTTGCCTTCGGATGTATACCTGAAATACGACGCCGAACGGGTGGCGGCAAAATCGCTGAAAACCTTGGGAGAAAGGGATAAATTCCTCTATTACATTAATGAGTCCATTCAGATGCTGCCCTACCTCCAGGATTCGTACATCGACCTGTATCACTTCTATGAAGAAAACGGAAATACCGAAGATGCCGAAAATGTATTAAGAAAAATGCTCATGAATAATCCCTATGACCAAAAAGGATATCAGGTTACGGAAAAATACGTAGTTAAACAAAAAAGTTATTATTTTGCGGACAGCCTGTCTGACGAGATGCTGATAAAATACGAAAATTGGGATGAGGCGCTTGCCAATATTTATTGGTTTAAAGGGAACCTGGCGTACTACCGGGGATTGCCCCCGGAGGCCAAAAAATTCTGGGACCTTAGCCGGAATTACATGAGGCGCTATTTGCCTGAAGACAGCCCGCTGATTAAACAGGTCGGAGAAATTGCCCTTAAAAAAGCAACCAACTGATGCTTCAATAAAATCACTTTATAAGGAAAGGACGCACGATGAAACTGCCATATTTCCTTGTTTATCTTTCCCTTTTTTTATCTTATTGTCTGGCTATCCCTCAAGTCACCCCGGATTTTTCAATCCAAAAACAGAATTTGACGGTTCGGATCGATCCGGCAAAATCCAGCACTGTCATATTGGCCGAAATAGAATTTAATACCACAACACCTCAAAACAGCATCGCATTCTTTCTGAATAAGAAGGCACAAATTTCCCAGGTGGAAATACCCGGCCAAACAATCAGCTATCAACTCAAACCTGATTTTGATCTTGAAAAATATGCCGGTCCGGTCGATTCCGCAGATCGACAGGACTACAAGGGCGCCGCCCTACTGGAAATTAAATCCCGTGAGCCATTAGCTGCGGGAAAGATCACATTAAAATATCAGATTCCCGCCACGGATTCTGTGGATAAAGCGGCATTCTCCAGAGAATATATTGCCTATCAAGTGAAGGGATATATCGGGCCAAAGGGCGTATTTATCAGTCCTTCCTATTTCTGGTATCCCAGCCTGCTCAACAGCCTGGAGAAATTCCACATCACCATTACCTCTCCGGACAGCCTGTTTGTACTGACGCAAGGGATACTTGTCCAATCACAAACCGATGGTAAAACCCGGCAGACGGAGTGGGACATCAGCTACCCGGCGGATGCCATTCATCTGGTCGGCGCCCATTACAATTCCCATACTAAAAAATATAAAAACGTGGACGTTTCCACCTATTTCTTTCCCCAAACGGAGGAGCTTTCCGATTCCTATTTATCGGCATCGCAGCGCTATCTGGGCATGTATGAAGGATTGATCGGGGCTTATCCGTTCAGCAAATTTGCGGTGGTCGAGAATTTTTTTCCTACCGGATACGGGATGCCGTCCTATACGCTGCTGGGCGGCCAGGTTATTCGGCTCCCCTTCATCATCTACACATCACTGGGGCATGAAATTGCCCATAACTGGTGGGGCAACTCCGTTTATGTCGATTACGAAAGCGGCAACTGGTGCGAAGGTCTCACCACCTATTATGCTGACTATACCTACAAAGAGATGAAAAGTCGGCAGGACGCGATGGAATACCGCCGCGATATTGACCGTGACTTCTCGGTATACGTTAATGATAAAAATGATTTTCCCCTGAACCAGTTCAGGGAGAGGACCGAAAGCGCTTCGCGAGCTATCGGGTATGGCAAGAGCGCTATGGTCTTCCATCAACTGCGCCGGATTGTCGGAGATTCCCTGTTCTATGACAGTTTTCGGAAATTCTACCGGGACAACAAATTCAGGGCCGCCTCCTGGTCCGATATTCAGCGAGCGGCGGAAGCCATCAGCGGTCAAAATCTGGCCTGGTTTTTTAAACAGTGGGTGGAAAGGGCCGGAGCTCCCAAAATTTATTTGAAAAATACGGAATATCAAAATGATCACATCGTTCTGACCCTGGAACAGAGTGAGCCGGTTTATCGGCTTTATGTTCCGGTCAGGGTGGAATACGACGGCGCCGACTCGACAATTTATGTCTGGTTTGAAAAAAACCGGCAGACGTTTGAGATTCCGGTTTCCGAAATGCCGGCAAAAGTCGCAGTCGATCCAGACTTTGATTTGTTCCGGCGCCTGGATCGCAGTGAAATACCGCCCACTTTGTCCGAAATCTTCGCGCAGCCCCAAAGCGTTGTCATTCTTCCCGATGAAACGACACCCGAAAAACTAGAATCATACCGGGCATTTGCCAGGATGTTCAGCGAAGGTGAAGACAATATGATAGTCAAGACTCCCGAAGAAATTGACACTGCAGATATTCAGGGA
>JARRQT010000048.1:0-16068 GCA_037381445.1 Calditrichia bacterium | reverse complement strand
CATTGATTCTTTATTAATTTGTTAAGCGTTTCAAGAAAATTTATACAGAGGCTGAATTATAACCAAATAAATATTTTTTCGGCACTCTGAAGAGCAATCTGCATATATGAAATACAGTTTACATGGTTCTACTTTACTGGTATTTTTATCGGAAATCAAGTAAAAAAAGAGGGGGCATGCCTCAAGTGGTGTAACAGGTATCTGCAATAAATATGACCTGAAAAAGAGATTTTGAAAATTTTTTTATACTTGACTTTTTCGAAGTTTGCTTTAAATTAAACTTCAATTATGATTTTCATTCTGTGACATCTTGCCGCTGACTGCTCTTATGTTTCCGGTATTTGGATTTCTTCATGCTGCCTCTTACGAAAATTATTGTCGGGTTTTGGGTACTATTTTTTGGACGTAAAATTTTCTGTGAAATTTTGTTATCCGCCATTTTGGCAAAAGGCAAAATAAAGTTATTGGAAAAAAGGGATAACCGATGCAAAAGAGAGGAAACTTACAGGAGAAAAAGGAGAATTTGATCTCTCTTTTCCAGTTACTTAATAACCGACGGAATTGCATTAAGTTTTGACAAAAAACGTTTGCCGGGACATACACTGAAATTGGGATTTATGAGTGATAAAAAATGAAAATGGGAATAAATAGTTGTTTTAAAAAAACATAAAAATTTTTGTTATTTAGTACTTCCATTTATTTAATGAGTATCGTATTTTTGCAGTCGATGAATTGACCTATCAGTTGTTTTTTTTGAATACCTGAGTAATTTTTACAATATATAGGGTGTCTCGATGAAGAATTATGCTTCTCTCCTTTTAGTCCTTCTTTGGATAACGTTTTCTTTTTCACAAAGTCAGAATTCCGGAAATACGCCATTTCTTCCCAAGCCCTCAGTGGATGACGATTCAAAATTTACCAGCGCCGGTAATATTGGCATTACGATCAGCAATTATGGGATATTTGGGGATGGATTCCGGCAGCAATCACCGGTTGATCAGCCTTCCTGCGAATATCCGAAAGGTTCGGGCATTGAACACCTGTTTGTGGGCGGTTTGTGGGGCGGCGCCCAAACTTCAACCGGTCCCAGGGTGACTACGGGCGCATTCAATACACCCCGGCTGGGAGTCGGTGCTTCGGCCAATTTTGAATTTACCAATACTGCTAATCCCTCGGACCGCATAATTGAGCGGTCTTCCCTTGAGGAGAATAAATACTATTCACCAGAGGCGATCAGCCACCAGGATTTTATTGCGGATTTCTCCGATACCAATATCTTCGTTCCCGGAAGCAGCATTCCCATTCCAAACCATACTCCCCTGGGTATTGCTGTCCACCTGGAAACCTATGCCTGGAACTATCCCTTTGCTGACGCCTTTGTGATTTTTAATTATACCATTAAGAATGTCTGGAAAGATACCCTGAAAGATGTTTATGTAGGCCTCTGGGCGGACCTGGTGGTCCGAAATGTAAACATCACGCCTCCGCGGGTCGGATCGCCTTTTTACCTGCATGCCGGCATCGGATATGTGAATCGTGACTCCACCAAAATGGTCTACTGTTATGATTATGACGGCGATCCGGGATTTACTGACAGTTATGTATCCATGGCCTTTCTGGGTGCCGACCCGATAAAAACAGATATCAACTATTCAGGAGACATTACCTATAACTGGTGGCTGTTTTCCGGCGGCGACGCCGATGAAGACCGCGCTCCTGCCGATGAGGCCAGCCGCTACGCCCGCATGGAATCATCGATGCCGGAAAATTATTATCAGGCCAGCTTGTTTGAAACGCCCGGCAACCGCATGAGCCTGATCTCCACTGGTCCTTTTTCCGTTATTCCTCCGGATTCTTCGGTGAATGTGGTGTTTGCATTCGTGTGCGGCAAAAAAGCCGGTTATAATCCGTCCACCATTGATGATGAATTTGCCAAACAGCACCTTTATGAAAACACCGCCTGGGCATATCGGGCTTATTACGGTGAAGACTCGAACCGTAACGGAATCCTGGATTATGTGGGAACCGATTCAACGGAAGACGTGAACGGAAACGGAAAACTTGACCGCTATGTGCTGCCCACGCCGCCTACACCTCCTCTCCTGAAGGTGGTACCGGGCAATCAGAGGGTAACTCTCTATTGGGACACCCGTGCTGAAAAGTCAATCGATTTAATCTCAAAGAATAAGGATTTTGAAGGTTTTAGGATATACCGCTCATTTCTTGGCAATGACATTTCAAATACCGGTATTTACGGGCAGATGGGATTAATCAGAGAATATGATCGTAAGGACGGTTTGTTTTATGACACCGGACTGGACAGCATCCGTATGGCCGAACCAATAACCGAGATGGTTCCAAATCCGACAACGGGTTTAATGGATACCATTGTATATACCTATAAATTGGAAATTGATAATTTACACAATGGCTGGCAATATGCCTTTGCCGTTACGGCTTTTGACAGCGGAGATACAAAACTCAGACTGCCCAGTCTGGAAAGCAGCAAGCTTCAGAATGTGGTAGTGGTCAGTCCCGGAAGTCCGGCAAGAGCTCCTGCTGAAAGCCGGGAGATTGGCGTTTATCCCAATCCCTATAAAGCGAATGCCCTGTGGGATGGTGGATTCGAGAGAGAAAGAAAAATCTACTTTTATAATCTGCCGCTCAACAGTGAAATCCGGATCTATACGCTGGCGGGGGATATGGTGGATAGTTTTACTCATCATGGTGACACCTATAATGGCCAGGGGATTAAGTGGTTTCAGAGATATGGTGCGGGCAACACCATATTCCCGGGAGGTGAGCATGCCTGGGATCTGGTGACCGAGAGCGACCAGGCCATTGCAACAGGATTGTATCTCTTCACCGTAAAAGATCTGGATACAGGTGATATATATAAAGGAAAATTCGTTGTCATAAAATAAATGAAGAAAGCAACTTAAGGGACCCAATTAATTTGGTGATTAATTAAGTTCTCCACTTAAAATATTCAACTAATCCATAAGGAGGAATTATGTTCAGGAAAATTACGGTATTGTTTGCACTGGCGCTGGTGCTCAGTGTTGCATTTTCTGCCGGCGCGCAGACGACTGCCACATATGACACTGTATCTATCTACGATCTGCAGTATGTTGAAAATCCGACCACCACAGATGAAGAGACTGCGTTTTTGGGAGATACGGTGGTTGTAAAAGCACTGGTGATGCACGATGTCCGGGGTTTGTGGGTTGGTGCACGTTGGGCTTGCTTTGCCAGTGACCCGGATCGTCTGGGCGAACCTTGGTCCGGTTTTTTTGTAATTCAGAATGATACTTTCGCAGTGAACACCAATTTCCAGTATTTGCAGACAGGTGATATCGCCTATTTTACGGGTGTGCTGGAAACATATGCCGGTTTGACTCAGCTGGCGTTATTAACCCGCAAAAATGAATTGGTTCCGGTCGATGTTGTTTCGGCAGGAAATCCCTTGCCCGATCCCAAAGTTCTGACACTGGATCAACTGGCAACCAAAGCTCTTGCGGAACAGTGGGAATCCATGCTGGTGAGAGTGGATGATGCACGAATTACCAATAATAATGCCTCGAGCAACCAGGCAATCATTACCGATGGGACCGGTCAGGGATCCATTGATGATTATTTTGGATATTTCCGTTACCAGTTTGATGACGGGACCTATGACTGGCCTGTTAATGGCACACGTGTCAATGTTACCGGTTTTGTGAGAGACCTTGGCGCTGAAGCTTCCTCGATCAATCCCCGCGATGATAATGATGTGGAAGTATTATCATTCCCGCCGGTCACCTCCAGTATCGCCAGAGAGCCTGGTGTGCCCCTCTCCACCGATGAGGTGACGGTATCCGCAAAAATTAAGGATAACACCGTAGTTCAAGTTGCAAAAGTCTACTACAGTGTAAATGACGGGGATTTTGTTGGCATAGACATGACCGCTGATACCGATACCACTTTCTCGGCTGTTATTCCTGCGCAGGCCAATAATTCCCATGTGCGCTATTTTATCTATGCCGAAGACGATGAACAGGACTTTTCCCAGGTACCGGGCGATACGGCCACCTTCATCTATCAATATGTGGTGCGCGACGAAGGGTTAAACATCAAGGATGTTCAATATCCCTGGGGTTATGAAGAAGGAAGTTCACCTTTCCGGTATGATGAAGTGACGCTGGAAGGTGTTGTGACGGTTGATACCACAGACTGGGTGAATAACTACTATATCCAGGAAAAAGACAGCGCCTGGCATGCCATCTGGGTTTATGATCCTGATCATAAACCGGTAAAAGGAGATTGGGTCAGGATCACCGGTACGGTTCAGGAGGATTATGGCGTGACTCGCCTTGAGGATATTACCTCGTATGAAGTGGTCTCTCAGGATTACCCGTTTGAGCCTGTTCTGGTAAATACCGGTGATATCACCACCGGCGGCGACGATGCCGAAGCTTATGAAAGCGTCCTTATCAAGGTACAGAATCTGACGGTGACCAATCCTTTTCCGGATCCTTCCGGGAATTTCGGTGAATTTGTTATCGATGACGGTACAGGCGGCATCCGTGTGGATGATGCCATGACGGCATTTAATGGGAATCTGGACTCGACCTTTCAGAAAGATGATACAATCGGCGAATTGACAGGAATTCACTATTACAGCTACGCTAATTATAAAATACTCCCCCGCGATACCAATGATGTGGTGGATCATGTGTCCGATATTCAGGAAAGTCATAATCCGATAGCGAAAAGCTTTACGCTGGAACAGAACTATCCCAATCCGTTCAATCCGGTGACCAATATTCATTTCACCGTGCCTTCCCGGGGACAGGTGTCTCTGGCGGTTTACAATGTTCTGGGACAGAGGATCAGAACGCTTTTCAACAACATCGTTTCTCCCGGTAATTACCAGGTACGCTGGAATGGCCGGGACGATCATGGTGTCCAAATGGGCAGTGGAATTTACTTCTACCGCCTGGAAGGCAAAAATTTCTCTATGACCCGGAAAATGATCTTAATCAAGTAGCAGCATAAATTTGCAATCCGGAGAGTCCGTTCCTTCTGGAGAGGCTCTCCGGTTGTTCTCAGGCAGCCCTGCAATTTTTAAGTAATCCGCAGTTGGAGTTGGGGAAGCGGGAAAATTTGAGTTTTTACAGGATTTTTTCTTGGTAAATAGACTATAGAGTTATATAGATTTTCAACATAATTTCAAAGTGATCGATTATATGAAGCTCTTAAAAAGATTGTCATTTTTCGCTCTGGTTACGGTTTTTTTGTGGGGATGTTCCCAAAATGATAAGGGAGGTCTGAACGCAAACCTTCCCCCGGAAACGGATGTTTTTATTTCCACCAAAGATACCTTGAACCAGACCGCCAGCATTCAAAAAATATCCTGGGACGGACGGGACCCGGATGGCGTCGTAATTGGCTTCTATTACACCTGGGAAGAAAATCCCGCGCCGGCGGATTGGGAGTTTACAAAGGACAGAACGAAGACTTTCCCGCTGGAAATTCTGGGCAACGACACGACCTACGTCTTCCAGATAAAAGCCGTGGACGATGACGGCGCCGAAGATCCAAGTCCTGCGGTACAAAGATTTCCGATTAAAAATACGGCCCCGACAATAAATTGGACGGTGGTCAGCAGAATCCCGGATACGACTTTTACCGTTGCGACGTTTATCTGGACCGCTTCCGATATTGACGGAGATAACACGATTGACCGCTTTGAGTATGCGCTGGACGGTGATTCCGCAAACTGGAAAACACTGCCGGGCTATCAGCGATCTCTGACCCTGAATGAACAGGACGGTTTGACGCCGGGGGATCATTCTTTTTCTATCCGTGCGATAGATATCGCCGGTGCCAAAAGTCCCACGATCAGGATGCCCCAGAATCCTGCGAAGCTCTGGCATGTGAAAGCGCCCAAAGGCCGGTATCTTCTTATCGACGATTTTCAGGTGGAGTCTTCGGTAAGTGGCAGCCCTGACGCCTATTATAAAAAGATGATGAATAATGTTGTTGTCCCCATGGGAGAAAATTTCAGCTACTGGAACATCGAGGATCTGTTTCCCGCATCAACGGAACAATTCAAGGAGACGATCAGTCTTTTCGACAGGGTAATCTGGTATACTGATATTTCCCAGGAAGCTGATGAACATTTTATTGCGGCCCAGGTGGCCATTCCCGCATTTTTGAATAACGGCGGAAAGATCATTTACACGACAATGTTTACAGAGAGTTTCGGCACTCAGGGCGACCCCCTGGCGTTTTCTCCGGTGAAATCTCTGGAAGGGGATTACCGTTGTTTTCCGGGAAATCAATTTCTGCCTCAAACCGATTTTAATACAATTTTCCCGGATTTGCCTGCACTGCCCGATCTGAAGGTTTCCAAGTTTTTTGCCGGGGTAAAATCCCTGGTCCCCAAGGCAGGTGCCGTTCCCTTGTATCGTTTTGATGATCCCAGCAGTCCGCCGGTTGATCCTCTGTTCGTCATTCTGGGAAGAAATGATAATACCGGCCAGTACGATTTTGTCTTTTCAGCAACACCTCTGCATCAGTTGAATGGAAATAATAATCTTGATGATTTCTTCGATGTGATTTTAAACGATGTATTTAAATAAATCAGGTTCTGCAATGAAAAAAGTTTACATATTATTTAGTCTGCTCATACTTCTGTTCGGTCAGTCGGGCTTCGCACAGACTCACAGCACGGGGACTATTCGGGGGATCATAACCGATGCGCAAACGGATGAGCCTTTGATAGGTGTCAACATTGTTATTACGGGAACCTATCTGGGTGCCTCTACCGATCAGGATGGTTTCTATGTAATTGGAAATGTAAATCCCGGCGAGTACACGATGGAGCTGAGTTATATCGGGTACAAAGTGGTTAAAAAGACAGGCGTTAAAGTTGAGGCCGGACAAACGGAAACCGTCAACCTGAAGATGGAGTCTACGGCACTTGCCCTCGGACAGGAAATTGTTGTTGTAGGAGAAAAACCGCTGATTGAGCTGGATGAAACCAGCACACGAAGGACTGTCACCAGTGAGGATATTTCCAATAAAATTTTATCGGACGCCAAGGCAGTTGTAAAGACTCAGGTTGGTGTGGTGGAGCAGGACAACGAAATTCACATTCGCGGCGGTCGGACCTACGAAGCGCAGTATATGCTGGATGGAATCTCAGTTCAGGATCCGATGTCCGGCACCGGTTTTGGTCTAAATATCAGCGCCAATGCCATCGAGGAGGTCGATGTCATTACCGGGGGATTCCGGGCAGAATACGGACAGGCAACATCGGGTATCATTAATGTGAAGACGAAATCGGGTGGAGATCATTTCACCGGTTTCCTTTCCTACAAAACCGATAATTTCGGCGTTTTTCGGAATAAAAGCTGGAGCTTTAATTCTGATGTCTATGAATTCAATCTGGGCGGTCCCGAACCGATTACCAATAACCTTCTGAAACCGTTAGGATTAAAAATACCCGGCAAAATGTATTTTTTCGTGAATTTTTACTCTCAGCTTTCGGACGATTATACACGCAGTACCGCCCATCAGCTATATTCATCTATCTCTCCCCAGCTATCGCTTTTTGGCAGGGACCTGCTGACGCCAACTTCCCTGGCGCCCCGGCAAGACAATAACTGGTCAGGGCTTGCCAAGATCACCTGGAATATCGACCCAACCCACTCCCTGGAATTTTCTTATAACCGCTCCATTGCCATCAACCAGAATAAACAGTCTTTGCAGACCAATCTGGAATATGTGGAACCCGGACCCGGTTTCCCTTATGAATATTCCAAAAATCTTGATCTGTTCAATACCTATACGCATGACAATGAACAAATTTCACTCCGCTGGATTCACACTTTAAATAAAACCACGTTTTACGAATTACGGCTCAGCCAGTACTGGGCGCACCTGAGGTCCGATTATAACGGATTGCCCTGGACGGATTATATGAGGCCGGTGGATGTAACGCGCCTGCCGGTGGATTATTATACGCCAGGCAGTGATACAAGTAAGATAAGGGTGGTGCCGGGCGACGGATTTATCGATTACGGGAACGCCACCTTCTGGCATGATCACTTTATCGAATGGTATACGCTCAAAGGAGACTTGACCACCCGCATCGGAAATATTCATACGCTGAAGGGCGGATTCGAATCTTCTTATAAAGAGATGCAGATGGTCGATATCATCGATCCGTGGCTGGAAGGAGGATTCGGTTCCAGTCAGGATATTTACAGAGTTTATCCCGCCGACGGTGCTTTTTATTTGCAGGACGATATCAAGTTTGAGGGATTCTATCTGAATACCGGTCTGCGCCTGGATTACTGGGCCCCGGGAAAATTTGTGGACAGGGCCATCGAAGATACCACAAATCTGCTGACCGATGCCATGCGGCAGCAATACAAGGATAACACCTTTAAACTTTTCGGCGAACGCTTTAAGATGCGCCTGATGCCGCGTCTGGGTGTATCGCATCCGATCTCCGACAACGAGATGTTGTTTTTCAATTACGGACATTTTTCCAAACGTCCCAAACCGCAGTTTGTGTACGCCAAGCTCAGCGGAAGCAGTTCAAAATCGGCTTATCAGAAATTCGGGAATCCCAATCTTAATCCCGAAACCTCGGTAATCTATGAACTGGGAATCCGGCATAAGTTTACTGAAAACGATGTCGTCAGCGTTACCAGTTATTATAAGGATATTTTCGATTATGTCCAGACCACTTCTGTGGTAGGGATCCCGCGGATCGGATCGGCTATTTTTTATCTTAACCTGGATTATGCCCGTTCCCGCGGAATAGAAGCGGAATATAAGACCCGTATCGGAAAGCATTTTACCGGAAATGTCAGCGGTTCATATTCCATCACTACCACAAAATCATCTTCGCCGGATGTCGGTTTGCTGGTAGCCAACGGAAGCATTGATGAAGAACCCATCAAGGAAACATATGCCGTTTGGGACCGGCCCTGGCAGCTCCAGATGAATATGAACTGGCGGGTGCTGAGAGGAGAAGGACCCCGGCTGTTTGGCATAAGATTTTTGGAGGATATGAACATTAATTTCCGCTGGTTCGGAATGGCAGGCAAGCGTTACACCCCGGTTGTTTTCCAGTATGATCGGCCGGAAGACGGACGACCGGTCTACACGCAGGTGGAGGATCAGACAAAAAGGTATAGCGAGCTTGGGAAATACTGGCAGTGGGCAGACCTGAGCATCCGGAAATTTTTCGAATTAAAGGGATTAAGGTATATCTTCAGCATTGAAGTGACGAATCTCTTTAATTACAAAAGTCCTGATATCATAAATAGTGTAACGGGCGATGCATACCAGTATGGCGATCCAACTCCCATAAGCTGGAATGATCCCCTTTATCCGGATCTTTTCTACCCGATTTCCGATCCGTTTCCCTTTAATCCGGCAAGATATAAAGCACCCAGACATATCAGGTTTGGTTTATCTGTAGAATTTTAATTCAGAGGAAGAAATGAGAATTGTCAGCATAATATTAATGGTTCTATTGACAACATTTTCTTTATTCGCCCAGCTAATACCAAATCTGGGTGGGCAGCGCACCGGGACTTCAGCCGCCCAATTCCTGAAGATTGGGATCGGCCCGCGGGCGGTCGCCATGGGACAGGCCTATGTGGCTGTAGCCAACGATGCCGAGGCGCTGTACTGGAATCCGGCAGGCATTTCCCAATTTGATAAGAATGAAGTGTTTTTTACCTCAACCCAATGGCTGGTGGATGTGAGACTGGAATATGCGGGTCTGGTTTATCATCTCAATCCGGCAAACACCCTGGGTTTTGCGATTACCTATCTTCATACCGATGATATGAAGGAGACCACGGAGCTCCAGCCGCTGGGAACGGGAAGATATTTTGGATATTCCGATGCGCTTTTCAGCCTCAGTTATGCCCGGAATATGACCGAGAAATTCAGTTTTGGATTATCCGTAAAATATATGCAGGAAACGCTGGATGTCCTGAGCATGCGCGCGGTTCTTTTTGATCTGGGAACGTATTATAAAACCGGTTGGAAATCGACGCGCTTTGCGGTGGCTGTCACCAATTTCGGTCAGAACATGTCCCCTACCGGCAGTTTTACCTATAAGAACCTGGATAATGAAAAGGTTACGGTCAATAGCTTTCAGGAGTTTTCACCGCCTATCATGTTTAGAATCGGCGTGGCGACCGAGCTGTTTGAAAATGATCAGCATACTCTCACCAGCTCAATACAGCTAAACCATCCGAATGATAACAGCGAAAATATCAACCTTGGTCTGGAGTATTGGTGGAAAAAGATGTTTGCCCTGCGGGGCGGATACATTACCGGCCGTGCGGAAGAAAACTATTCTCTTGGTTTTGGGCTTCATCTGCCGGTTTCATTCACGGATTTCCGGCTGGATTATGCCTATTCAAATTTTGGCCGTCTGGGTTATGTTAACAGGTTTGCCGCTCATATTCAATTTTAGAGGAATGTTGTATGATGCAGAAAGTAATTACTTTTTTTGTTTTTATCGCGATGATTTTAGTCATTGGATGTTCTCATGATAAATATCCTTTGCCAACGGTACCCAGCGGGGAAGATCTGTACGGAAATATTGGCAAGCAGGTATATAATCTTATAAATCCGATACTGGATGCCGGGCATGGATATTCTTTCAATCACCCATCTGATATCTATGTGGGTGTTGATAATTTTATTTATGTCTGTGATACGGATAATAACCGGATAGTCATGTTGGATTTGGGCGGGGCAGTTCAGGGAGTCTCGCAATTTATAGAACATCCCGAGGCAATCACCCAGAACGACAAGCTGGAACTTCTGGTTGTGAATAAAACAAACCGTGTTTTCAAAATCGATCAGGTGGCGGTGAACCATAATATCGGTGCGGCGCCTATCGAGACTGTTTTTGAACAGAGCAGTGAGCCTTCGCGAGAGTTTACCGGTATTACAGTCTATAATGGTTCGGAATATTATGTGACGGTGGTTGATGTTGCCGACAGCAGTACCAATTATCTGGAATTCAGTTTTGTCTACGATTTTAATACTGACAATACTTTAAAGGGACCAGTTCCCCTTTTTGTAAATGGAACCGGTTTGTATTCCGTGATCGTTCCCACATCCATTGTTTCGCTTCGAGAGCAATATCTTGATGTTTCTTCCCGTTCGGAGGACACAAAAGCGTTCATGTTCACCCATACCGGGCGAACAAGCCTGCTGTTTAACGCTTTTAAATATCAGTACGTTACAACCAGGATGTTTGAAGGTCAGCCGATACTGACACCTAACACCGCCTTAATCGGGACTGACATCTACAGCACTGATAAATTCTGGAATCTGGAAGATGTGGCGATCGACCGCCAGGGTTTTATATTTTTGGTTGATGCCGGCGGAAATTCACACTTGCCGGGTTTTTACCGCTTCGCGCCATCTGGACTTCAGATGCAGTCTGTTCTGGCAGCTGGTTCCGGTCCCAGACAATTTAATAATCCCAAGGGGATTGCGGTGACTCCCTTTATCGAGGATCAAACTGTATATGTGGCGGATACCGGCAACAATAGAATCATGATGTTCCAGTTATCTACTGAATAGGTTTAGCCATATATTGTAAAAATCCCCGGCTTCAACCATGAAACCGGGGATCGAAGAGATGAGATGATGCCAAACCTTAACCCTTGAGAACCTCATTAGCCTGGTATTTACCATTTTTGCCCAGTTTCAACTCATAGCGGACCTTCTGACCCTCTTTCAGGGTTTTGTACCCTTCCTCCTGAATCGCTGAGTAATGCACAAATACATCATCCCCACCATCGTCCGGGACGATAAAACCCCATCCCTTGTTTTCGTTAAACCATTTGACAGTACCAGTGAGCATAAATACGGATACCTCCACTAAAACCAATAAACTATCCTCTCCATCAAGTCTGGCGTGTGGATTTTAATTTATAAAATTGATGGAGAGAAAATATCCACAACCTAATAAAATATAGGTTCTTAAATGTTACGAGTCAAGACCAAATTGTGCCAAAAATAAAATAACCAATGTATTTTTGTGGTTTGTGGAGAATTTTCTGTAGGGTTTTTACTACAAAAATTATGCGGGATCGATTTATCCGGTTCTCCGGCATTCTTTCTTTTACGAATTACAAAAGAACGATTCTAATCCGGGAATAAATTTTCAGCGGCAGGCCGGGCAGATCATTGGGGGTTCCCGATATTCCGACTTTTGAAGGCTCTCATCAACTGATCTGCTAATCATCGGAATATAGGCGTTCAGAAAATCCCGTGACAATTCAAACCATTCGGCGGACTATTGTCCCTTTATCGCTAAAAGTTTAAGCTCGGTCATCTCCTCCATTGCATAGCGGATCCCTTCCCGGCCGATGCCGCTGTCCTTGGTCCCCCCATAGGGCATAGGGTCGATGCGGAAAGTCGGGTAATCATTGATGATAACGCCCCCGACCTCCAGTTGGGCATAAGCCTGCTGTATCTTTTTGAAATCGTTGGTAAATACGCCGGCCTGCAATCCGTAATAGGAATTGTTGATCATTTTAATGGCATCCGAAAATTCATTGTATGGTTCGATGGAAACGACCGGCGCGAAAATCTCTTCAGAAATGACCTTCATGTACGTCTGCGTATTCGTCAAAATGGTTGGTTCCAGTATATTACCATCCCTCTTCCCGCCAATCAATATTTTCGCGCCTTCTTTAACAGCATCCCGAATCCAGCTTTCCGCCTGCTTTGCAGCATCTGTGCTAATCATGGGGCCGATTACGGTTTTATCATATTTGGGATCGCCATAGATGGCACTTTTTGCCGTTTCATCCGCAAATTTCTGAATGAATGCGTCAAACAATGATTCTTGGACATAAATGCGCTGTACCGAGATGCAGACTTGGCCCGCGTAGGCAAAGGCTCCCAGCACCAGCCGGGGAATTATTTCATCGGGATGGGCGTCGGATTCCACAATTGAGCCTGCATTACCTCCCAGTTCCAGCGTAACGGATTTCTTCCCGGCCAGGGATTTCAGGAACCACCCCACATCCGCGCTTCCCGTGAAGGTGAGCTTTTTGATGCGGCCATCCTTTACCATATTCTGCGCTTCCTTCGCATTAGTGGGAATAATATTGACGGTTCCCGCGGGAACACCCGCCTGTTTGAGGATTTCTCCCAGTTTTACGGCGGTCACAGGCGTCGCGGAGGCGGGTTTCAGCAGAATGGAATTTCCGCTGGCGATGGCGGGCGCTATCTTATGCGCCACCAGATTGAGCGGGAAATTAAATGGCGTAATGCCCAAAATAACCCCCACGGGAAAGCGCCGGGATATCCCGAAATATCCACGCGTCTGAGGCGCGATGTCCAGCGGCAATAGCTCACCCTTTATCCGACGGGCTTCCTCGGCGGCCCAGGTAAATGTTAAAACTGAGCGCTCGACCTCATTTTGAGCGAAATGGATGGGTTTGCCGCTTTCTTCCAGAATAGTCTGTGCCAGTTCATCTTTGCGTTTTTCAATCCCCGCTGCAATTTTCATCAGCAGATGATAGCGGTCATAACTGGAAAGCTGGCATGAAACCTGATACCCCTTTTGAGCGCTCTCGATGGCCATTTCCAGAAAATCGCCTTCCGCCATGTACACTTTTGCGACGGTTTTCCCGTTATATGGATTCTTAATTTTTTGAGACTTAGAAGTTTTTACCCACTCATTGTGGATTAAAGGATAGAAGGTAGGTGTTGCCATTTTTTTCCTCCGGAGGAATTCCCTGAATTGATTCCCTTTATATGATTTTGAAATATCGGTTCAGATATTAGAAATCAAATAGTGAAAAATACCATTGTATTATTTTATTTGATTACGGGACATTCGTTCCATCCCGCAATTCCAGGATCGTGACGAAACAATATGATAAAAAATTCGGAAGCAGTCTAACCTTTTTTGGAAATTCTCGCCAACATCCGGGAGAAACCAATCGGTCGGCACCTGAATATGAGCAGATTTATTTATATTTTCATTGTATTGAATGGCCGATTCACATAATTTAATAAATTACTAATTGTCTTGAACTCTAATGAGAATTAAAAACCTCTTTAATATTGAAGGGATCGCCGATGGATGCATTAAGGGTCGAAAAAGTATCCAAAAATTATGATGGTTTTAAGGCGGTGAATAAGATCTCGTTTATGCTGCCGAAAGGGAGGATGTTCGGCCTGCTGGGACCCAACGGAGCCGGGAAGACCACAACCATGCGCATGATCATGAATATCATTATACCCGATGAGGGCCGCGTGGAAATTTTCGGAAAACCTTTCCGGGAAGAAACCAAAGACCGCATTGGCTATCTTCCGGAGGAACGCGGGCTTTACCCCAAGATGAAACTGC
Organism: Calditrichia bacterium; assembly: GCA_037381445.1. Classification (GTDB taxonomy): domain Bacteria; phylum Calditrichota; class Calditrichia; order RBG-13-44-9; family RBG-13-44-9; genus JARRQT01. The sequence goes on along the minus strand of JARRQT010000048.1, from coordinate 1,661 downwards.
TGGCCCATCTGCAATTTCTGGGGGAAATGAAAGGCCTGTCATCTTCCCGGGCCAAAGTTGTTGCGGGGGAATGGTTGGAAAAGTTCGATCTGGGAAAATGGGCGGAGCACAAAGTTCAGGATCTGAGCAAGGGGATGCAGCAGAAGGTCCAGTTCATAGGCACCATCATACATTCTCCTGATTTGCTGATTGTGGACGAGCCCTTTTCGGGACTGGACCCTGTGAATGCCAAGTTCCTGCGGGATATTTTAATTGATCTGAAAAAACAGGGGAAAACAATTATCCTGTCCACCCACCTGATGGAACAGGCTGAAAAACTATGCGACGATATCTGCCTGATCAACCATGGGAAAGTGGTTCTCAACGGAAATTTGCGGGAGATAAAACGGAGTTACAGTCACAACAGCATTTTGCTGGAATATTCCGGTAACGGCGGCTTTATCAGCGGATTGCCCTTTGTTCAAAAAATTGATGATTACGGCAATTATATGGAAGTGCGCCTGAAGGATGATGCCGGTCCGGGGCAATTATTCAAGTCCCTGGCAGAATCCGGATTGGAGGTCAAAAGGTTTGAGGCGGCTGAGACTTCGCTGAATGATATTTTCATCGAAATAGTGGGAGACCGGAAGAATGAAAAAGACAATTAAAATCATAAAACGGGAGTTCCTCACCAAGGTCTCAAGCAAAGGCTTTTTAATCGGAACCGTTCTCGGCCCTATTCTCATGATTGGATTGCTGCTGGGGCCTGCTTATTTCATGAATATGTCCCAGGACAATGCCATGACCATCCAACTGGTTGATTATTCCCGTAACCTGGCGGAGAATGTCCGGGAGACTTTTTCCGACACCCTTACAAACGGGCAGCCGCGTTTTGTGTTTTCCCAGATTCAGCCGGAAACCTACGAGCGGGACAGGGATCTCTATCGCGGGGATATAGAAAAGGGGGGAGTGGACGCCATTCTGGTAATACCGGAGGACATCCTGCAGAATGGTTCTGTATCATATCTGTCAAAGTCAGTCAGCGATATCGATCTGATTCAGAGACTGCAGAACGGATTATCGGAAATTATCAATGCCCGCCGTCTGCAGAATGCCGGCTACGATCCTTCGCTGATCAAAGAACTCACCCAAAAAGTTGATTTCAGGACCATCAAAGTGGTGAAAGGGGAGGAGAAAGCCCGGGGCTTCGATCAGGAATTTCTGTCCTCCATGATATTCCTGTTCATCCTCTATATGACGATTATTGTTTATGGCAGTTCAATCATGCGGGGTGTCATTGAAGAAAAGTCTTCCAGGATTGTGGAAGTTCTGCTGTCCTCCACCAATTCCTTTGAACTGATGATGGGGAAGCTGCTGGGGGTGGGCAGTGTCGGGCTGGTGCAGTATATCATCTGGGCAGGGATGGGAATGGCTGCGGTGTTTATGGCGACGAATTCCATGCCCGGGATTGCCCAATATATTAATGTATCTCCCGCGGTCCTGTTCTATTTTGTGCTGTTCTTCGTGGTAGGCTTTTTTACGTTTTCAACCCTCTACGCTGCGGTAGGTGCCATGTGCTCGGACATGCAGGATGCTCAGTCTTTTTCCACACCTGTCACCCTCCTGATAGTGATTCCGTTTTTCATCAGTTTTGCCGTGATAAAAGACCCCACGACTACCCT
>JARRQT010000047.1:0-23105 GCA_037381445.1 Calditrichia bacterium | reverse complement strand
TTTGACTGTCTGAACAATTTGCCGGATTCTTCAGCATAATCCGGACCATGACATTCCGCAGCACCGCAGGAGGGTTCCTCCAGCCAGGGCGTACGTCCGTTGCTGATGGAATTGGCCACATTGGCAACATCACCATGACAGTCCTGACATTTCATTCCCTTTTGATACATGGCTCCGCGCAGACACTGCGTGTTTGGTCCGGGATGGCATTTGTAGCAATCATTGGTAATATTCGCGTGTCGGGAATGAATGGCGCGTGAGAAGATGGGTGCCTCGCCCCCGCCGGTTGTTCCCAGGGCAGGGTCTGCATGGCAATTGGCGCACAGGACCGGTGTGTTGGTTGAATTCAATTCCTCACCGTGCCGGTCCAGAATCTGCTGCTCGCTCGTGTGGCAGCCGCTGCTGACACAGTTGATTTCGTTGGATACCGGGATGACCGGTTGCGTTTCGGCGAGAAGATTATTCTGAGAATCGTATACTTTGAGCAGTGCCAGTTGATAGGGATGCTCATGGGTCAAATCATTATCCGGGAACGGCGTCAGGGGAATACCTTCCCTGAAGAAGTGATCCGTAACCAGCTCCATATCACCGGAAAGTCCGGCCCCCTTCAGGCCAATATTGTCGGGAAGTGAAACGCCAAACAATTTATCCTCATAACTCCAGAAATTGGTCTTGCCCACGGAATACGTATTGCCGGGAACTTCATAAGTCACCCGCAGCCCATCGGTGACGACCTGAGGAAGCGAATTGGCGTCACCCAGACGAATTACCTGCGCCATCAGATTATTGTAAGGCGGAAGTACAGCAAGGGTTTGAAAATCCTTGTTGGCACAGTGCATCCCCAGGTCATTCCAGCCGATAATTATATACTTCTGAGCAAATAGCTGCCCGGAAACACTCAACATAAGCAGCAAACCAAGATACGCAATAAACTTCCGATATTTCATACTCACTCCTCCTGCTTGATGATTATAAACTGCGGGCCATCTCCATATTCCGAAATAAGGCCCTGGATTTCGATGATAAGTAAAACAGCTCCAGGTGCGTTCCTCCCTTTCTCAATAGCGATGAGAGGGGCCCGGTTATTTATGTTAAAGAAAGGCATCCCGATACAGTTCGCCTGCCAACTGCGGTCTGCATACCCCTGTGGATTTTTGAATGGCTAAAGGAAATTGATTGACTCTTTATACAATTGTTTTTCTTCAGGCTTCCTGGGATCATGCTCTCCTTTAGACTCTTCTGAACTGGACAAGAATTATGCCAATTTTAAAGAATAGCAAACCGATAATGGGAGAGAAAAATATGGGCCAGTCAAAAAGCAACATTATATTACAATATTATCATAAACAGATATTACGGTTCAGATTTGCGATTCGGGTATTTGGCGCATTGCGCAGCAATTATGATTAAATGTATCCATTCAGCTATGTGCATTTAATATACATTTGTCTGATCAATTTTGGGCAGAAGAATTGGGTATTTGGGTATTCTCACTAAAATGGAAGAATGGTATCTGTATACCGAGGACCTGGAAATACATGATCCCCGATTCACGACCTGATTTGAAAAGAAACAAAAAACCGCGGCGGCTGGTGACCGAATATGCTGGTCATAGTGCTGCGGCCGAGATTAGCGGGATGGCAAGACCAAACTGCTATTTCATATTTTATGAACCTAATTTGCGACTGCACTACCAGAACAATCCCGGCGGCAGATAAATGTTCATGTTATTGCTCAATGGTAACACTGTTTTTATCCGCTCCGTCTCCATACTCAATCGGTATTCTTGCCGAAGACCGTCCCCTGCAGTGAACGGTAATATTTTTCGAATTTGGGCCATTGACCCGGATAAAAGTATCAGTATTTTCCGGCACCTTTGCATCTTCCATAGTCAGATCGCTGCTTTCGGTAAAAGAAAATACAGGGCCCCCTTCCGGAATGATTTCAACATCCTTCAGCTGAATTCCAGCTACATATTCGGACTCAAAGCCTTTCTTCGCCGATATGTAAATATGACGCATGCTGATATTTTTTACCGGCATTTCAGGTAATCCCCGCACCAAAACCGCCTGTTTTGCATTGAGGCAGTAAATGCTGTCCAGGTAAAATTTTTCAAACCTGGGAGTGAATTTCGTTACCGGATAGCTTTGCGAATCCTGGCTGGCATTTTCATAATAGGTATTGAAAAGAATGGCCTCGTTAACAATATCTTTCATATAAATGTTTTTGATAAAAATATTTTCCACCAGTGATCCCCGACCCCGGGCACTTTTGAATCTCAGTCCGATGTCGGTGCCGATAAAGTCACAATTCTCGACAAAAATATTTTTCATGCCGCCATCGGTGTTGCTCCCGATAACAAAACCGCCATGCCCGTGATAAACAATGCAGTCCCTGATAACCACATTCTGCAGCGTGGGGTTCTTCACCGTTTTATCATCACTGGATTTCATACAGATCCCGTCATCCCCGGCTGTGACCGTGCAGCGGTAAATCAACACATTGCGACTGGAGCTGATGTCGATACCATCCCCGTTTTGCGCCCACCATTCGTTATTGACCTTGACATTGCGGATCACTACATTCTCACACCAGTTGGGATACAGAGCAAATTTGGGGGAGTTTTTTATGGTAGGTCCGTCGATCAAAACTTTTTTGCAATTGATAAGAAGCACCATGTAGGGGCGAAGATAATCCCGGGCGGGCAGAAAATCCGCCGGCGTCAGATCGCTGCTCTTTTTCCTCTTATGAAGCTCCTTCAGGTATTGTTCACCGTCCATGGCCTCTTTGGACGGCCACCAGATTTGCGTTTTCTGATCCACCACTCCGCCTGACTGCACCAGATCTCTCCATTGATTTGCAGTGGTTTTATATTTTTTAACCGGACGCCAGGTGTCCCCGGATCCATCCATGACACCTTCACCGGTGATGGCCACATTCTCCAGATTAAAACCGTATACCGGAGAGGCAGCGGTGAAACCTCGTTTCGGGGGATCGATAATGGGATAATTGCTGTGATCGGGGCTGAAAACCACCAGCGCGCCCCTGGAAATATGAAGGTTGACGTAACTCTTTAACTCGATGGGTCCCGTCAGCCACACTCCCGGAGGGACTTCCACTTTCCCGCCTCCGCTTCGCGAACAGGCCTCGATTGCCTTCCTGAATGCTTCGGTATTCAGAGTGTGGCCATCTCCCACAGCACCGAAGCTAGTGATACTAAATGTGGTATCCGGAAATTGCGGTAACTGAATTTCAGGCATTGCTATGCATTTATTATTTATGACATTGAACAAATCTATTATCTAAAAATTATCCAACAAACTGATGATCAGGATTTCATGGCTGAATTTTCAGGCTTACCGGGCGTTCACAGACCGAAGCCCTGCTGCCCAGCAGCTTTGCTGCATTGCTGATTTTCAGTCCCGGCAAATCTCCGGCTGAAACCGTTCCGGGGGTATTAAAACGAATCGTATCCGAGCCGCCCCCAGAATAATACGTGAAATGTTTCCCGGTATCTGATATTAATTCCGGAATCCCTTTCACCGTTACTATGTCATCAAAATACAAAAGTATATAATTTTTATGAATTTCAAATTTAACGATTCCGGGACCGGTTGAAGACTCCGGATCCCACCGCCCTTCAAAAGTCCAGCAGAGCGTAATTTCATCCGGCGAAGGTGCCCCGGCCGCGTTGTTCAGATTATCAGCGAACCACTCAAAATCACCACCAATTCTATGGCAATCTGAAAAATAATAGCGCTTCCCCCAGTTGAAGGGACGGTTGCGGGTAGAGTCCTCATAAGTCACCCGGTAAATGGGCCGGTCGCTCATATTCTGGGAAAAAGTGCAGTTAATCAGGTAAAATTGCGCTTCGTAGTGATGCCTGCCCAATTGGAAATCCTTCACGCCATCGAAGGATGAATTCATAATCACCAGCTTTTGCCCCATATCATTTCCGCCGGCATGCCAGATGGCGGCAGTTTTTTTCATTTCATAGAATTTTGAGTCCCTGATGAAACACCAGCCCCGCGGACAGACAAAATCCACCGCCCCTTCAAAAGAACAGTTGGCGTGGTAGTACATCCCGGTTTTGTAATTCCACAGGGAGACGGTATCACCTCCCCTGCTCACCACTGTGCAATTCAACAGAATGGTGCGGGTGCCGTCACCGTAAATGGCAAATGCATGCGGTCCAATTTGCGGTTGGGTATTTTTAATGGTGAGATTTTTAAGAATAATATCGTCGGCGTGGATGTTAATAACTGCCGGTCCGATAGTGTCCTTGCCCCGATTCCAGTCCTCCCGAAGCTGATTATACTGAATAATGGTGCTGGCGCGGTCTTCTCCTTCCAGCGTGATATAATCCTGTTCAATCCGGATCTTTTCATTATAGATGCCGGGCTTAATGAAAATGGTGACGCGTTGATAATTGAACATGGGAAGGGAGGCAATTGCCTTTGATAATGTTTCATAGTCGCCGTTGCCGTTTTTATCCACAACAATAGTATCTCGCGTTTGCGCATCTGCCGGATGAATGAGCATTAACATGCTGAAAAAAAGTATAAAGATAAATCTGGGAAACGATCCGTTCATGATAAGTCCCGGATGATTGTTACAGGCATTTGATTTATGGACTTAAATCCCGGCAAAAGTGAGCTCATGCTTTGCTGACGATGCAATCTCACTGCTCACTGTTTATCTTATTGCAAATTAAGATCTCACTGCTGTAGGCCGTTTTGTCTATACCGGTCACCTTGAATAATATCTCAAAATACTTGGGAATGCCGCCATATTTGCTCATGAACAATTTTTCCAGTTCAGCCCTCTTCGGTGGTGATGTGAGATAATCGGCAATTTCAGGCGCACCCAGGGAATGATAGGAAGCAATAATGAAAATCGTGTTTCCGGCGGGACCGGGAAGTTTGAGTGCCAACACCAAGTCCTCATTTAATCCCAGGGAATGCAAATTGGTGGAATAACGTATGGTTTTGTTGCTGTCGGGATTCGTGTAAGTGATCACATGGGGAGCAATGCTGAAAGTGAAATGTGATTTGGCCACAGTGTAGTTGAAGGTATAAAGTGTTTTAATACTGCCAATGAAAATAAAATTGTATTCGTCCAGAATCTGGGGACTTATATCAAGAGATTTTCTGAAAATAGGCTTTTGGTGGCCTTCAAATAATATATTTAAAAGTGGCGGAATCCCCCAGACACTGTGATAAGGGAAATACGGTTCATCGCTCCTTCTTATATTGTATTGAGGGTAGACCGACTTCAGGCTGTCCAGTTCCTGCAGGGAATTTATGGTATAATCGCGAACCGTGAGCTCTTTCCCGAATTTTTCGAAATATGTGGTATAAAAAATATGCTCGCCGGGAACAATCATTACGGGTATTTCAGACTGAATATATTCCTTCCAGATTGGATCCTGCGGATCAATCGGCTGATAACTCTGCAGCTGATCCTGCAGATTGCGATTCTTCATCCAGAAAAAAATAACAGCTATTACGCAAATAAACACAACCACCCAGGGATAATATTTTTTTGTATTTTCGAATGTTAGCCGGTTATTTGATACCGGGTAAAATTGCACTTCATAATGCCCCTTGGGAATTTTCAGACGATACCGGTCATCCTTTCCTTCATTAAAATAGTAATTGCTAAGTTTTTTTCGAAGCGTATAAGTGTGTGACCTGACAATTGCATCCTCAGCCGGATTGAAGTCGGCATCTTTTCCGAATACTTCCATCGCGATGGTGATTTCTTTGACGGAACGCCCTTCATCTGCGGCATTCACCAGGTAGGTCAGATAGGATTGATATATTTTAGAATTGGAAAATTCCTGACTCGCCAGAATTTTTTCGAGTATTTTATTACTGTTTTTTTCACTCTCCATTATATCGGTTAATTGCAGTCATCAGGACGGTGGCTCTCCCGGAGGACCCGATGATTATCAATCGGGAGAATACACCAAATGGTCCGTTAAAATGGCTGATTCGGAAATGGAACGGCTCGGAACTTCATTAGTCTATGCCGGACCGGATTCCGGTGTGAAATGGCAATATACCACCGGGCTTTTTTTAGAATCTCTGCTTGACCTATGGCAGGTGACAGGCAATTCCAAATATCTGGAATATGTCACAAAAGTTATTGATTCCTTTATTGAGGAAAACGGCAGCATCAAAACCTATCATATGACAGATTTTAATCTCGACAAAATAAATTCCGGGAGAGTTTTACTCCAATTATATAAAATAACCAGAAATGAAAAATATAAACACGCCGCTGAAATTCTGTATGAGCAATTGCAGAAACAGCCCCGAACCTCCGAAGGCGGATTCTGGCATAAACAGCGCTATCCCTGGCAAATGTGGCTGGATGGTATCTATATGAGCGGCCCCTTTTACGCGGAATTCGGTTTGATGTTTGAACAGCCGGATGCTTTTGAAGATGTCATTAAGCAGATTAAATTGATAGACATGCATACCCGCGATGCCCAAACCGGTCTTCGCTATCATGCATGGGATGAAAGCAACAAACAGGCCTGGGCGAATCCGGTCACGGGATGTTCCCCGCACTTCTGGGGCAGGGCTATGGGCTGGTACAGCATGGCCCTGGTAGATGTTCTGGACTATATTCCTTCTGATCATCCCAACAGAAGCCAGCTGGTCTATATTCTCACCGACCTGCTGAAAGCCGTTAGAAAATATCAGGACAACAGCGGCATGTGGTACCAGATAGTGGATCTGGGAGGACGCTCCGGCAACTATCTTGAAACCTCATGCTCGGCAATGTTTATTTATTCAATTGCGAAAGCTGTCAGCAAAGGGTATATTGATCAAACCTATCGCGAAACCGCCGTTAAAGGATATAACGGAATTATCAAAAAGATGCTGAGCACGGATGACGACAGCCGGATAAGTCTGAACGGCATCTGCAGTGTTGCCGGGCTGGGAGGGAATCCTTATCGCGATGGTTCGTTTAAATACTACATCAGCGAACCGGTGGTTTCCAATGACCTCAAAGGCGTCGGTCCGTTTATAATGGCCGGTCTTCAAATGGACAAGATGATTGCTACGGCATCCCGGTAGGTTTTGCTTCATTGGGATTTTATCAGGATAAAAGTAAAATAAAACATACGGGAACAGAATACCTTGAAAAACAGATACCAAAGACACCGCGTTATTTCTCAATTCCTTTTTCCAGCTGCAATAACTCTGCTTCTGCTATTTAGCGTTTTCCCGATATCGGGTATTTCGTCCGATTCAACAGCCACCGGCTGGGAGCAGGTTCCCGGGATATTAAGTGATATTATTCCGCCCACCTTTCCGGCAAATGACTTTTCTATTATCGAATACGGCGGAGTTGGCGACGGCAGCACCGATTGCACTACCGCTTTCGCGCAGGCAATTCAGGCCTGTTCCGAAGCCGGGGGTGGCCGGGTGGTCATCCCGCAGGGAATCTTCCTGACCGGCGCCATTCACCTGAAGAGTAATGTCAACCTGCACCTGACAAAAAATTCTACCATCCTTTTTTCCACCGATCCCCAAAAATATCTGCCTGTGGTTTATACCCGCTTCGAGGGCGTGGAGTGCATGAACTATTCCCCTTTCATATACGCTTACGATGAAGAAAATATTGCCATCACAGGCAGCGGAACGCTGGATGGTCAGGCCGGAGAGCACGCCTGGTGGCCCTGGAAAGGCCGCAGCAAAGATGGATCGCCGAGCCAGGACCGTGACCGCGAGGAATTGTTCAGGATGGGAGAAGAGGGAATCCCGGTGGCGGACAGGGTTTTTGGTGAAAATCATTATCTGCGTCCGAATTTCATTCAACCGTATAAGTGCAGGAATATATTGATCGATAGTGTGACCATAAAACGCTCGCCAATGTGGGAAATTCACCCGGTATTAAGTGAGAATGTCACCGTGCAAAATGTCAGAATCAGCAGTCATGGTCCCAATAACGACGGCTGCGATCCGGAATCATCAAAAGATGTTCTGATCAAGAACAGCTACTTCGATACGGGTGATGACTGCATTGCAATTAAATCGGGAAGGAATGCGGACGGCCGCCGGGTAAATGAGCCCAGCGAGAATATTATTGTCCAGGGATGCACTATGAAGGACGGCCACGGCGGTGTTGTGATCGGCAGCGAAATGTCCGGAAATGTGCGCAATGTGTTCGTTGAAGACTGCGCCATGGACAGCCCGAATCTGGAAAGGGCCCTGAGGATAAAAACCAATTCAATGCGCGGCGGAATCGTTGAAAATATATATATGCGAAATGTTACGGTGGGCCAGGTAAGCGATGCAGTGGTAAAAATCAATTTTAATTATGGTGAAGGCGATGTTGGCCAGCACCTTCCCGTCGTCCGTGATATCTATGTCAGCAATGTTACCAGCCGCAAGAGCCGCTACGGGATATCTCTGGAAGGCTATAAACGGTCTCCTGTTACCAGCTTTCATCTTGAAGACTGCCGCTTTGACGGTGTTATGGATGGAAATCTGCTGCGATACTATAAAAACCTGGTGATGAAAAATGTATATATCAATGGTCAATTACAAAATTGACCACGAAGGGAACGGCAAAAAATATCCCTGACAAACATGGAGAAAGGTTTCAGGGAATTCTAAACAGGCATCGAACCAAACTTATGATTTAAAAAGTCACAAATTAATTTCCTGTTGCAATAGGAGAAAGAATGTCAAAGATGCATTTCCTTTTGTATGTTCAAAGAATTTGGAGTTTTTGCGGAAAAAGACTCCGGTATTTATTTATGTCTCCCGGGTATGTTGTTTTGGCAGCGTTTACCCTTTTCCTGAGCTTTAATGCGGTCTCTGCACAGACTTTTGGAAAGATAGCCGGCACAGTGACAGAGGCCAAATCCGGTGAACCATTGCCCGGAGCCAATGTCGTTATTGCCGGAAGCGGAATGGGTGCGGCCACCGATGAAGACGGCGCCTACTACATATTGAATGTTCCCCCCGGGAAATATGAACTCAGTGCCATCATGATCGGTTTTGAAACCACCAAAATTATTGACGTGGTGGTGAACGGCGGAAGGACCACCAGAATTGATTTCAAGCTTGCGGAAAAAACTTTTGAATCGGAAGAAGTGGTCGTTACCGCACAACGGCCCGATGTGGAACGGGACAAGACCGCCACCAGCGCCATTGTCCGTTTTGATGAAGTGCAGACACTGCCGGGCGTCAGAGACATTGGTGATGTCCTGAACCTCACCTCCGATGTGGTTGACGGCCATTTCAGGGGCGGACGCACGGGCGAAGAGTATTACACCCTGCAGGGAATGGGAATCGTAAATCCCCTCGATAATTCTTCGGCTTTTATGCCGATTATGAGCGGCGTTGAAGAAGTTGAGGTGATTACCAGCGGTTTCGGCGCTCAATACGGCAATGCACAATCCGGGGTGGTTAATATTTCAATGAAAGAAGGAGGTTGGGACAGATGGTCCACAAGAATTGAATCGCGCATGCGGGCGCCGGGCCGCAAGCACTTCGGACCAAGTGTTTTCGATCCCAGCGCAAATGATTATATCCGGCTTCTTCAGAATCAGCAGGTCTGGCTGACCGGAGATCCCAATGCAGATCAATCTCAGCCCTATTACGGATCAATGGCTTCGGGACTGACCAGCAGTTTCGCCGGAGACACTACTGTACAGTTGGCGGTGGCGCAGGCACTCTGGCAGCAGACCAAAAGAGATATCGGGCGAACCTACGGCGGGGACGTTGATTATTCTCTGGAAGCTGCCACAGGCGGCCCCATTAATAACAAAATGAGAATGTTTATTGCCCTGCGATCCAACCGGGAAAGCACCGTCTTCCCCACAGAAGCACCCAATGTTGAGTACCAGGCAATGGGCAATGTGGTCACTGATCTTGGCAACCAGACAACCCTTCGCCTCAGTGGCGGCTTAACCCGGCAAAACGACAATGTATTCCCAAGCGAGAACAGCGTCAGCGGCTACCAGGGATGGTTATGGGACCGGATTACCGGCCTGCGGGAAAGAAAAAGGACTAACGCCCAATTGGGCGCACGCTTTTCAAAGACCATCAGCCAGAGCACTTTCTATGAATTGAAACTCAACTCCCTTTTTACTGATAATCAACTGGGCGCCACGCCTGTCCCCGATGTGCTTCCGGATTCGGTGAATTTTAACTGGGTGAACCAGACCATTACCTACCCAAGCAATAATTCCCCGGACCGCATGGATTATCTGGCCGGATATGACGACTTTGATAAGGAGAAAACCCGTACGCTTTCCCTGGACGGCTCTTTTACCAGCCAGGTAACCCGGTCACACCTGTTCAATGCCGGCGTGCAGGCCAATTCCTATTTCATCGATGTTTCGAACTTTCTGAATGTTCGTACCACCAGAGAATTGGAGCGCTATACAGCGCATCCCTTCGAGGCGGCGGCCTATGTGCAGGATAAAATGGAATTTGAAGGATTCATTGCAAATGTCGGCCTGCGGCTTGATTCCTGGTATTCCGGCGTAAATTATTATCCCGATCTCTATACACCCTTTGGAGAGCCTGATTCCCTGGGCCGCTTTGATCCGTCGGCTGCACAAACTAAAAAACCGCCTGTAAATGTTCGTCTGCAGCCCCGAATCGGTTTTTCTTTCCCCATTTCTGCCGCTACGGTATTCCATTTGAATTATGGTGCGTTTATGCAGCGCCCCTCATTTCAGTACATCGTTTCGAGAAGGCTTGGACAGCTCCTGAATTCTCCCCTCATTCTCGGTAACCCCAAACTTGATCCTGAGACGACAGACAGCTATGATATTGGCGTTGTGCAGTCCCTGGGAGAAGGATTTACCCTGGATATCAGCGGATACTATAAGGATGTCAAGAATCTTATTCAGCAGTCGGATTTTGTTGATGAGCGTGCCGGATATCTGGTAAGTTCCTATTTCAATCTTGATTATGCGGATATTCGTGGATTCCGGGTAATGCTAAATAAAAGAAGGGGTGCATTAACCGGTTCGATTAACTACCAGTTCAGCTACGCCACCGGGAAAAGCGCTACCGCTACGGCCGCAACCCCGATTTTCAATCGCGATACCCTTGGGGTGGTTACTACCGATCTGACAAACGTGCCATCCCGTGATATTCTGCTGGATTTCGACCGCACCCATAATCTGGTCATCACCGCCAATTACAGATTCGCGAACCACTCGGGTCCGTCCGTTTTCGGATTCAAACCGCTGGAAAACCTGAATATTTCCGCGTATTCCACCGTCCGAAGCGGCAGGCCGTACACGTCTCCTTCCGATATCAGGCTCATTAATGTGAAGCGCGCACCGATGGAATATAATACCAATCTCAGGATAACAAAGAGCATCCGGAACTTCTTCGATGCAAAGGCTACATTGTATATGGAAGTATTCAATCTGTTCAACAATAAAATTCTCAATTACGATTATGTGTTTGACAGACCCACCCCAACAAATCCCAATCTTCCCCTTCAATATTATGAAAAATATCCTGTCAACGACAAAGAAAACGGTATTCGCTATTGGTGGGATAAGGGTAGACAGGGTCCGTTTAGCGTGGATCAGTCATTTTTAATTTACAGCAATCAGCCCAGGTCTTATGGCTTTGGAATTGTTTTCGAATTTTAGAATAATTGGTGAAATAAATATGAAACGTAGCGTACTCATTATCCTTCTTTTAATTATCGCATCCGGTAATTTATTTTCCCAGCAGCGGGATTGGCGGGTGCACCGGCGCGGCATGCTTCACCAGGCCGTGTACAACACGGGTGAACTGGGCAGAGCCTACAATGCGGGCGGTAATATTCAGCCCAGCAGTCCTTCCATGGAATGGCCGCCCAACTCCAGCATGGTGCTCAATCGGATCAATTATCCCGGCCAGCAGAACTCCTTCGGAAGCGGTATCTGGATTGCCGGCACCCGGCCAAACGGCAGAGTCTTTGCTTTCTGTGGGGCAACCTCCAATACCAACGGCGATCCTATACCGGTGGCCGGCGTTTACAGCAGTCCGATTGAATTGCGGAGAACGGAGAATTACCCGGTGCTGGCAAACGGAGAATTGAATCCTGCCTTTAATCCGGACGAAGCAGAGGAAATCATTATCTCCAGCTGGGACACGCCGGTGGGAGTCAGGGTCTCGCGGACAAGCCGGGAGTGGAGTTACCCCGGTTACGACAGTTTTATTATCTACGAGTATTCGTTTGAAAATGTAACCAACGACACCATTTCTGATCTTTTTATTACTTTTGCAAACACATTTGCCCCCTCAATGTTTGGCTATCAGCGGATTCATGGTTCCTGGGCAGAAAGCGCCTTCCGTGGACAGCCTCCCGACGGATTGGGTGACCACTTTGCGCGCTTCGACCTGAGACGCTGGATGAGTTATAACCACGAGCGTGACGGCCTGCCCGATCCGGATTTTTTCGATGAATGGTCAGCGCCGGGCAACCGGGGAGGCCTGGATTCTCCGCAGGCAGTGGGCATCATGGTGCTGCATTACGATTATGAACACCTGAGCACCAGAGATCAGACAAAACAGGTTTTTTGGAGTCCGGATGACAGTACAGGAATGTGGGATGAAAATGACAAAGCCAAGCAGCCGTTTCTGCTCCGCTATGAGAACGGAAATCTTCCCGGAGATTCAAAAACCGGAACGTGGATGGATCCCGCTCTGAGCCGTAAGACATCGATCTGGAATGGTATTAATGATTCCACCCGGTTTGTCGATCAATTCGATCCGAACCTGTGGGATTACTGGAGAGGACGAACAACGGGCTCCACAAATCTTTCCTGGTGGCAGCCGGTAACCCACGCTTACGGTTTTTATCCCTATACCCTGCCCCCCGGGCAGACGATGCACTTTTCCGTGGCCGAGCTCGCCGGCTATGGCCCGGGAGTCGCGGGGGACAGAAAATACAAGGATCTCGGCGGAACAGTGCGTTCCGGGGTCGATGCCGGCTTTTTATTCAGCCCGGTGCCGAGCTGGTACGACACGCTGCATTATAATTTTTTGGGAACAAAGGATTACATCGGAAGCACATATCTGAAAGATCATCCGCTGCCCTGGTATGTCACTCCCGGTGTGGTATCCATCCGCGATGTGGCCGATCGCGCCATTGAAATGTATACAGGCCAGCCATTGGCCAAATATGATACGCTGCAGTATAAACCGGAAGAGGAACCTGCCAGCGGCCATTACAATACGATCCCGATTCCTTTTCCGGCTCCCGCAATCCGTATTGAAGACACCCGCGCAGCAGCCAACAGGATTATCTGGGGACCGCAGGTGGAGTCTTTTGATTGTCCCAGACTGCATGCTAAACTGGATCATTACGAAGTACTGCGGGCTCCCCATCCGCTGGGCCCCTGGACGGTTATCGATTCCGTATCTATCGGCGATCCTGAGTATTTTAAGGATGGTGAATATTCTCTTCTCGATCCCGAAAGCAATCTGGGAGATAATGCCGCCTATGCGGTGGTCTCGGTGGATAAGCTTGGCGGGAAGAGCGGCATGACAAATCTGACGGTGCATGAAACCCAGGCGCCCCCTGCTGATCCGTTAGGAAAAGTGTATGTTATTCCAAATCCATTGGTAGTGACCAGCGGCTTGCGCGGTTCCGATCCGTCAGGAGAGATCGGCGATCGGGTTCAGTTTGTGGGACTAACAAAACATTGTACCATAAGGATTTTTTCCTATACCGGCCAGTTGATCAGAACAATCGAGCATAATCGGGAAACATATGGCAATCCATGGTATCAGCTCAGCGTAAATAATCAGATCATCGCCTCGGGTGTTTACTATTTTGTTGTGGAGGACCGCGACACAGGCGCAAGGTCCCATGGCAAGTTTATCGTCATTCATTAATCCAAACTTTGATGGAAAAAACAATGATGAATTTCTTAAAATCACAATTTTTTCTTTTCCTTTTGGCCGGTGTTCTTTTTACTTCCCCATCATTTGCCCAGAAAGTGGGAAGCACCTCCATGCAGTTTCTGAAAGTGATGCCGTGCGCACGGGCCACCGCGCTCGGAGAGGCTTACACGGTGTGGGCAACCGGGGCGGAAGCAGTGTTCTGGAATCCGGCGGGATTGGCCACCATCAACAGGATGGGATTTTCAACCACCTACATCAACTGGCTGTTCGATGCCCAGCAAGGCGCGTTTTCCTATGCCCTCTCTCTTCACGGATTCGGGGCCATTGGCATGCAGGTCCAGTATGTCAGTTTTGGCGAGTTCGAAGAAACCACCAATGATCGTCCCTATATAAAGGACCCTGACAATGTGGGAATGACGGGAAGAACCTTTAACCCCTACAGTTATCTGGTCGGAATATCCTACGCACGCTACATGACAGACAGGTTCTCGATAGGGGCAAGTATTAAATTCGCCCACGAATCCTTGTACAATGGTCAAAGGATCAATGCCCAGGTCCGTCAGGGCGAGTATGAGGAAGTAAACACCTGGGCAAATGGTTTGCTGTTCGATTTCGGAATTCGTTACAACACCGGCTATCGTTCGGTTTTCGTCGGTTCTGCGGTGCAAAATTTCGGCGCCGATGTGAAATATGCCAAAGAATCGAATCCCGTTCCCCTGCTCTTCCGTTTCGGGGTCGGCGCGGATATCATCGGGCCCGAGGGACTCCTGGTCACAGGAAGCAGGGAGAACCGGGTGGGTGTGGCATATGATATATTCCATCCCAATGATTACGCCCAGCAGATGCATGTGGGGATAGAGTATGAATACGCCGGCATATTTGCCCTGCGGGGAGGCTATAAATTTAATTACGATTTCGATGGTCTAACATTGGGTGCCGGCTTCAGATATCCCCTGGAAGGCATGCAGATTTCAG
Source organism: Calditrichia bacterium (assembly GCA_037381445.1). Taxonomy (GTDB): domain Bacteria; phylum Calditrichota; class Calditrichia; order RBG-13-44-9; family RBG-13-44-9; genus JARRQT01. The sequence continues at coordinate 8,238 of JARRQT010000047.1, read as the reverse complement.
CGGATTACAGTTACGGAGCCATGGGCACCTATCTCGGAAATGTTCAGCGGATTAGTTTAGGAATTGTGCTGCCATGAAAAAATTAAAATTTGCAGTGAGAGTATTGATATTTTTTGTTGTTCCGGCTACTTTCTCCCAAGCCCTTTTTGCTCAGGGATATGGTGAAGAACTGACCTTCCAGGGAGTTGAAAACATGACGCTGCAATCCGCCGGGTCGAGGGCTGCAGGCGGAATTTCAATCGGCGTAAAAAACGATATCGGGCTGATGTTCCAGAATCCCGCCACCCTGCCATCCATCGGGTCGCTGCAGATATCAATCGGCGGCCTGCATTTTGCAAACGATCTGAACCAGGAACAGAATTATGCCCCAGTGAGATACTATCCCAATTTGAGCCTCCTTCTGGAGGGACGGACCGGGAATATCCCAAATCCGGACAGCTCCCTTTTTGGCTTCACGGCCCAGGATACCGTGCAAAGACCGTACGACAATATCGGCCCCAACTGGTCCCGATCCGGCAGTGATAACCGGCCGCTGGAAGCAATGCTGGCTGTGCCCATATCGCTGGGGAGCATCAAACTGGCTGCGGGGGTCGGCGCGGTTCGTTATGCTAATCTGGACAACTATTACCAGAATAATAATGTGCTTTCGCCTGGAATTTTATCTCAGCGCCCCCTTCCCACACTCCGCCCGACGGATGACAATCCCCTCTCCGTCGAATGGCTGCAATCCGTTCGTTCCCGCGAAGGATACATCAACGGGTACGGATTTTCACTGGCGGGAAATGTGGAGAAATATCATGTGTCATTCGGATTCAGCGCCATGCTTCTGCGGGGAAACAGCGATGATTATGAACAGTCCGTGGGACGGGGTAACCTGACTTTCTTTTCCAATGCGTTCCGAATCGATTCGGTCTACAGCAGAATCAGCAAAACCGGCACTTCGGATTTCACTGGTCAGGAATTCACGCTCAGCAGCATCCTCTCCGGGCGCTATGTCAGCATCGGATTTGCCGTGAAACCGCCCACCACAATCAACCGGACGTTTTCCATGCAGGTCGCGACTGACACGACCGGCAGCCCTTCCCTTTCCGCGATTTCCGGTGAGGATAAACTGAGACTTCCCTGGCGCGGAACGGTCGGTATTTCGCTGACACCAAAAGAAAATCTGCTGGTGGGGCTTGAGTATGATTTTCGCCCCTACAATTCCGTCCGCTATGTCGCTCCGGATGGCACCGAAACATCCCCCTGGCTGTCGGCCTCGCTCTTTCGGGTCGGCGTGGAGTTCCGGGTTACCTCCTGGCTGGCACTTCGCGGAGGCATGAGAGGGCAAGCGGAGGTTTTTCAGTCGGAAGGAAACAAAATTGAAGGGGATCCGGTGAAGTATACCGTTTATTCCACGGGATTCGGAATATTTTACTCTGGCCTGCGTCTGAATGTGGCTTATGAAAATTCCCTGATGAAATATCAGGATGTATGGTCAAGCGAGATCAGCAAGAACAGCGAACGGCGTTACGCAATTATCGCTGATCTGTCCTATGCAATACCACGGATCTGGTAAAAACACGAGGCAAAAAAATTGTCCGACTTACAGTTGAACCTGTGCACGATCTAACTGAGTGCTTTTCCTGCGACGCTAAGATTTAATTAAATAATTAAATAATCTTTAATATCATTTAATTCACTAAGGAGGAACGCTATGAAAAGAAATGGTACGTTGATGTTCGCGCTTCTTATTATGCTTATTCTCGCCATGTCACTCATGGCCCAATCGGCGGGGGATTACCGGACGCGGGGCAGCGGCGACTGGAGCAGCGCCCAGGTCTGGCAGGTCTACAATGGCTCGGTATGGGGAAATACGCTGACCCCGCCCACAGGTGCTGAGACTATCACCATCCTCAGCACAGACTCTGTATTTGTAAATGCTCCTTTGTCTATTACCGGAACGCTGATTAATCAGGGCATTGTTGATGCGGTGGACAGTCTTACTATCACCATCGCCAACGGCGGAACCTACCAGCATGACCGTGATGAAGGGACGATTCCAAGGTGCATCTGGGCCGAAGGATCTAATTTACTGATCACCGGGGTTACCGCAACTGCTCCCGCCGACCGGGACCAGGATTACTATAACGTCACTTTCGATACGCCCGATCTGCTCTCAAACCTCAATATGAACCTGAATAATAACACTATCGGAGGCGACATCAGGGTGATCAACACCGGTTATGCGCGCTGGTACCTGACCACGGCGCTGGCCAATGATACCTCCACCGTCACTATTATGGGTGATGTTATTGTAGAAGACGGCGCCTTATCCGTCCAGGGGACAAGCAACGCACTGACGACATTTATCGTTCACCACTACGGCAATATCGTGGTAACAGGCGGCAATTTCTCAGTCAGTCGGGGATCGCAGGGAGGCGGGACCACCACATGGTATCTGCATGAAGGAAATTTTTCCATGTCCAATGCCACTACCCAGAGTTCAACTGCAACGCCGGGCGGCGCCAGGTTTGTATTTGATAAACAGGGCACCCAGACCCTCACCCTGGGTGAAGGAAATACGCTCAATGCTCTGCCCATCGAGATCAGCAGCGGCACTACGCTCGATATGGGTTCCAGCGTGCTGGGCGGCAGCGGTATTTTTGTGGCAAATGCCGGGTCAACTCTGCTCACTTCCGTTCCCGGAGGCATCAATGAGATCTTTACGGCCGTAACTGCAGAGCTGACGCTTGAGGACGGGTCCGGTTACGGATTTAACGGCACCGCCGCCCAGGTCACCGGCACCCGGATGCCGACAACGGTGGGTGACCTGATCATCAATAATGCAGCGGGAGTGACGCTCTCCCAGGAAACGACCATAAACGGCGTGCTCAGACTCATGGCAGGCGTGTTCGATAATACCATTCCCTTCACACTGGGTCCGGACGGATCGATTTCCAATGAGGGCGGGAGTCTGCTGATTCCGGTCGCGATTGAATCCGATGAGCTGAATGTTCCCCGTTCGTTCTTTGTTGAACAGAATTATCCCAATCCCTTCAATCCCACCACAACCATCCGTTTCGGCCTGGCCTCTTCATCTTTTGTGACCGCCGGACTGTTCAATGTGCTGGGCCAGGAAGTGTCTGTGCTGTTCAAGGGACATTTAAACGCCGGGGAGCACGTGCTTCAGGTCAATGGAGCAAATCTGAGCTCGGGTATCTACTATTACCGTATTCAGGCCGGAAATAATGTGTCTATGAAGCGAATGATACTGATGAAATGATTTTCGGCCATGGCGTCAGCCTGGTCTGCGACCTTGCCGTGGCCGGGCTGCCCCGTGAGAAGCAGGCAGTATAATTAATTAAACAAGCCATAATAGAATGGAGGTAAAGGCTATGAAAATAGCAAGATACACAATTCTGTGGGCAATTATTACGATGTTTATGTTTGGTTATGCCTTTGCGCAGCAGGCCGGAGATTACCGGTCTTTCGAAACAGGAAACTGGAGCGAAGCTTCAACCTGGGAAATCTTCGACGGAACGAACTGGGTCGCGGCTACTGTTGCTCCTGCCGGAACGGAAACCATCACAGTGGATGGCGAGGATTCCGTGCGTGTGGACGTGCCCGTAACCATAACGGGATATGTTACCGTCATTGACACCGGACTTATCGAAGTTACCGACGGTTCTTTGACGTTCGCTGACGGAAGCACTTACGAACATGCCCGTGACGAGGGCAGCATCCCGACCAGCACCTGGGAAACGGGGTCGACTTTTTTGCTGACCGGAACCACTAGCCAGGCCCCGGGGAACCGAAACCAGAATTATTACAATATCACCATCAATACCCCCAATCTGTCCTCAAACCGCGACCTGGGACTGGATGATGTTACCATCGGCGGAGATATTACGGTGCTCAATACCGGCAGTTCCCGCTGGCGCCTGACCTCGGCCTCCGGCGGTGACACGGCGATTGTAGACATCATGGGCGACGTAAATGTTGAAGACGGTTCCTTTGAAACACAGGGGACCAGCAATGCGCTGACCACCTTCATCGTGAATCATTACGGCAATCTCAATGTGACCGGCGGAAGCTTCGGCATATCACGCGGCTCCCAGGGCAATGGGTCCGGAACCACAACCTGGAATTTATTTGGCGGAAATATGCTGGTTTCAAATGCGGAACTGCGAAATTCCAATCCGACAGCCGGAAATGCAAAATTCGTGTTTGCGATGGCTGATACTCAGCAGATCACGTTTGAAAATGTGGAATATGGCGGCGGAGATATTCATTTTAAGATCGCTGACTCTTCCACTATGGAAATAACACAGGATATGAGTTTTAACGGTCTTGTTATTAACGAAGGCACAATTTACGATGTTGGGACGCCCACATTTATGGACGGTTCGGTCTACGAACACGCCCGTGACGGCGGAAGTGTTCCGATGGCTGTCTGGGATACCGGCTCCACAGCATTATTTACCGGTATCATCAGCAACACGCCTGATGACCGCGGGCAGGATTATTACAATCTTACTCTCAACACCCCGGATTTATCATCCAATAAAGATATGAGCCTGGACGGCCACACCATCGGCGGAGACCTGACCCTCCTCAATTCCGGTTCATCCCGCTGGCGCCTGGTTGGCGGTTCCTCCGGGGCGGTCACCATCATGGGCGATGTGATCGTGGAGGACGGCTCGCTGGAAACCCAGGGCACCTCAAGCGCCACGGAAGTTGAGGTTCTCCATTACGGCAATGTCAATGTCACCGGCGGAACATTCGCCATCAGCCGCGGCAGCCAGGGCGGCACGGGCACCACAAAATGGTATATGCTGGAAGGCGATTTTTCCATTTCCAATGCCACCACCCGCAACTCCAATCCTGAGGGCGCCACTTTTATATTCGCCAAAGAGGACGGCAGCCAGAATATCACGCTGAGCAATGTGGATTACGGAGGCGGCGGTCTGCCCATTCAGGTTGACAGCACCACCACCCTGAACATGGACACCACGATTTTAGGCGGGAATGGTAATTTCGTGCTCTCCGCCGGGGCCACCCTTGCCACATCCCTGCCCGGCGGCCTGGACAGCACCCTGCAAACCACCGGGACCATCACCTTCAGTCCGGAGGCAAATTTCACCTTCAACGGGACCGAACCCCAGGTGCCGGGTGTCCTGCTGCCCGATACCCTCGGCGTATTGTCCGTTGAAAACCCCGCAGGGGTTTCCTTCAGTGACACGCTGGTTTGCCGCGATCTCAGACTTACTGCAGACGCCCTGATGCCCATCGACAGCCTGGGAGACGTGACCGCTGACACCGGCGCGGTGGCCGGCAGCATCGTCAACAAGGGCGTGCTGGAAGCCGCCGGCTCGCTGGTCTTCGAAAACGGTTCGGTGTACGAGCATGCGCGCAATGAGGGAAGCATTCCCAACGGCGTCTGGAACGAGGGCTCTACCCTGCTGCTGACCGGCATTGTTGATGCCGCGCCCGGCAACAGGAACCAGGACTACTACAATATCACCATCAATACCCCGGGCCTGCTCTCAAACCGCGACCTGGGACTAGATGATGTCACCATCGGCGGAGATATCACGGTCGTGAACACCGGCGGTTCGCGCTGGCGCCTGACCTCGGCCTCGGCTGGCGATACGGCCATCGTTACCATCATGGGCGATGTCATCGTGGAAGACGGCTCTTTCGAAACCCAGGGCACCGGCAATGCGCTCACCGTGTTTGAAGTGCATCACTACGGCAATGTTGTTGTCACCGGCGGCACTTTCTCGGTTTCAAGGGGTTCCCAGGGCGACGGTTCGGGTTCCACCCGCTGGTATATGCACGAAGGCAATTTTTCAATATCCAATGCCGAGACCCGAAACTCTAATCCCACCAATGCCTGGTTCGTGTTTGATAAGGACACCACGCAAACCATCGAACTCAGCGATGTTACCTATGGCGGCGGCGGCCTGCCCATCGAGGTGGCCGGCGGCGCCATCCTGGATTTTGGGGAAAGCCAACTGGGCGGCAACGGTCTGTTTATGCTGGATGCAGGCGCAGCCCTGGCGACGGCAAACACCGGCGGCATCGATTCTACTCTGCAGTCCACCGGAGATATCTCCCTGAGCAAAGAAGGAAGCTTCATTTTCAACGGGACCGCCGCGCAGGTGACCGGCTTCATGCTGCCTGACACGGTGAACGGTCTGACCATTGATAACGCCGAAGGGGTAACGCTTTCGCAGGAAACCGAGATAAACGGCGTGCTCAGGCTGGTATCGGGTGTGTTCGACAATACCATCCCCTTCACCCTGGGAGAGACCGGGTCCATCTCCTATGAAGGCGGCAGTCTGCTGATTCCGGTAGGTATTGTGGAACAGTCAAACGTGCTTCCCAAGAAATTCGCACTCTACCCGAAGTGGCTGAACTGGTAAACGCCCGGGTGGGTGCCGGCGCTTACGAGGTGGTCTGGAACGCCACCGGCTACGCCAGCGGCGTTTACTATTACCGGATACATGCCGGGGACTATGTATCGGTGCGAAAACTTATTTTGATGAAGTAAAGGAATTTTTAAAGTAAATTCAGAAAGCCAGCCGCTTTTCGGGCGGCCGGCTTTTTAATCATGATTTATAGCAACGGACGGATCTCTAGAATATGCAGAAACTATTTTTTTCAGCCTTGTGTCTCTTGTTTTTTGTTAATGTTCATTATGCCCAGATATATGTCGCTACCGATGGTGACGATGCGAATCCGGGAACGATTGAGCAGCCATACGGCACTTTCACCAAAGCCATTTCCATGATCAGCCCCGGGGATACCATTTATGTCCGCGGCGGGTTATATGCCCTCACAAACACCATCACCGTCACTGTGGTGCAGAGCGGTTTGCCTGACCAGCCCTGCACGTTGACCGCATACCAGGATGAAGAACCACTTCTTGACTTTTCCGCCCAGGCACAGGGGGACAAAGGCATCAGCCTGCGCTCAAATTACTGGCATATCATCGGCCTGCAGGTAAAGGGTGCCGGCGATAACGGCATGGAGATTAATTTCGGTTCCAATAACATTATCGAACGGTGTCAGTTTTATGAGAACCGGGACAGCGGTATGCAGCTAAGCAACGGCTCGGCCAATAACAGAATCATCAACTGCGACTCCTATTATAATGCGGACCCGCCCGATTATGGCGACGCGGACGGGTTCGCACCCAAGCTGACAGTGGGGACCGGCAACTACTTCTACGGGTGCCGCTCCTGGAATAACTGCGACGACGGCTGGGACGGCTATCTGCGCGGGGCCGATGATGTGAGCACAACGCTGGAAAATTGCTGGACCTGGGGGAACGGCTACCTGAAAGATGGCACCGACCCCGGCTCACAGGCCAACGGAAACGGCTTCAAGATGGGCGGCGGCGATAACAGCAACGCCGATCTGCTGATGCACCACTTCACCCTCATAAATTGCGTGGCCTTCGACAACAAAGCCAAGGGATTCGATCAGAATAATAATGTGGGATCGATGACGCTGTACAATTGCACCGGCTACCACAACCTGACCGCTAATTACCGCATTCAGCGTCCGCTGAATCCCGACCAGGCACTGACGATTAAAAACTGTGTTTCATATGCCGGTGCGGTGCAGTTGGGCAGTTTTGCGGTGCAGGAGACCAATAGCTGGCTTCCCCCTTTCGAGGTAGCGGATGATGATTTCCTGAGCTTGAACAGCGATTCCGCCTCCGCGCCGCGGCAGGCGGACGGCAGTCTGCCAAATATCAGCTTTCTGCACCTGGCACAGGGCAGCGATTTGATCAATGCCGGGACGGACCTGGGTTATCCCTACTATGGGGCTGCACCTGACCTGGGCGCTTTCGAGAGCGATTTTGTGACGGCTATCCGGAAGGAAATTGCCGCTGTCACCGGTTTCCAACTGTTCCAGAACTATCCTAATCCCTTTAATCCCGCTACCCAAATTGCCTATTCCCTGGAAAGGCCGGAAAGAGTGAGCCTGGCCGTTTTCAACTCCCTGGGACAACGAGTGGTCACGCTGGTTAACGGCGAAAAACAGGGAGCGGGACAGCACTCGGTCACCTGGAGTGGCACGGACGCCAGGGGGCTGCCGGCGCCCGGCGGGGTTTATTTCTACCGCCTGGAACTGGCCAGTGGAAAAGTCAGCGCACGGAAGATGCTGTTGATTAAATAGGCGTTAACGAACTGCGAGCCAGTTTCCTCATCAAGCTCAGTTCTTGTATTTCATAAAAAATAA
>JARRQT010000046.1:0-23550 GCA_037381445.1 Calditrichia bacterium | reverse complement strand
AAATGCCATCCGACTTCCTGCTTTGTCTCATCGGCGAATCCCGCATCATTCAGTTGGCTAGAAAAATCAAAGGTGGTGTTATACCATCCGAACCCAACGATTCCGTAGATAATGGGCAATGGATAATACAAACCGCTCACCATAACCGGCCAGCTGCGGATGGTCAATTCCCCGTCTCCGTATTTTTCCTGCCGGTAATTGATAGAAGCTTCCGCACCCAGCATGGGCAATACTTTTAGGCGGGCGGCCAGGCCAAACATCACTTGTCCCTTATCCGCATCCTGAGCTTTCTGATATCCAATCTGAGGACCAATCCGCAAACTCTGGGCATTCAAAGAAGAAAACAGAAACAATAAAACAAATACTCCGGCAAATGACAGATTCTTGTACATTCGAGCCTCCTGTGTGGTTTTAAAAATCATGATTTCAAAGATAATCTCACCATTCAAATTTAGTTGTGACTGAGAGTACTTCTTTCCTGCAGATAGGTCAGTTTTTCAGAGCAATAGATCGTTCAACGCTGCTTAAGAAGAGTCCCGATTCCAGCTTCTCCGCGCCCGAAAAAATGCATGCCTCTTTCAAAAAACATTTCATTCTTAACGATGATCTGAAAGATTTGTTCAATTTCCTGCGTGCGGTCGTTCCCTTTAAGAAAGCAAACCGATTTGATACTGATTTTGATTTTGGTGAGAATTCTTAATCTGGAAGGCCTTACCGGTAGGCCAGACTAAAGCCGTTGCGGCAGTCGCAAAAGCGGGTTTTCAGTAAAGAACGGGAAAGGGAGGTATCCAGCGAGCAGTCCAGGGGCCGGTTTGCCACCAGATTCGCCTGTTCCGACTTCATCGGCACCAGCAGATTCTGGTCCAGTTTGAACATCTCGCACAGTAATTCCCCCATCTCCATCCGGGAAATTTTCGGCGAACCGCCTCCCAGGTGCAAGATCCCCCTGAAATCAGTTTCGGCCAATTCCCACAAGGCATGACTCAGATTGTTAACCAGAATGGGGGTGCGGAACTGATCAGTGAAAACAAAAACCTGTTTCCCGGCATGCAGGCTGCGAAGCATGGTCTCGGTGAAAGAGGGCCGCCCGTTCAGCGCAGACCCGTAAAACAGGGATGGACGGACCACAACGGCGGAAGGATAGTTTTCCAGAATATAATTTTCCGCAATCACTTTCGAGTGCGCGTAAACATTCAGAGGATTCGGCTCGTCTGTCTCCGAATAGTCTCCCTTCTGGCCATCGAATACGACATCGGACGAAATGAAAATGAATTTGATGTTCTGTTCCGCGGCATAATCTACCAGTCGGCGGGTAACTTCAAAATTAAAATGGTAGGCGATTTCCGGTTTGACTTCGCATTCATCAATGGAAGCCATGGCCGCGGTATGGATAATGATATCAGGCCGGATCCCTTCCAAAGCGCGCCAATCATCATCAAAAAAATCAAAATACAAGAATCTGACATCCCGTCCGTATTCATTGGGCGGCTTGCTGCGGTACTGGGCGATTACCTGGTAATGGTAGGGGGCGGTTTTCAGCAGGTAACGGCCCAAAAATCCGGAAGCTCCTGTTATCAGGACTTTTTGTTTCGCCCCTGATGCTTCCATTTCTACCACCTCAGACTTAAATTCAAGCGGTAAACTTCACCGTCAATACGATTATTCCGGTAATCAAAATAAAGTCTGGACATACGGGACTGGGATTCACGTTTCTCTTTTTTGATGATGCGGATCACGTCAATTGCGCTTACCAGACGGTTGAGAATCATGCCGCTGATCACAAATGTAGTGCGGCGCTTCCAGTCATGCTGCTGAATTCGCAAATCCGTATACTCGGAGCGGTTGGCCCGGGAATCCCACTGCCAGTAATTGGCGGCGGTTTCGGGATAGGTGGCCTTCAATTGACGTTCGACTCTTTTCTGCTCATTGTAGACATAGATATTTTCGGCGCTCCCAATATCAATCCAGTACTGGTCGGACTTGTCATGGGGATTCACATCGGCATGCACGGCGGCAAAGGCCTGGAAATTGCCCTCCAGCTCATTGGCATAGGCGCGGGCACCCAGGTATCCTGCCCAGAGAAGCGCTTCGGCTCCGACAAATATTTTCGCCATGGTATGATGCCCCATAAAGTATTCTCCCGCACCAGGCAATATCAGTGAAAGCAATACGTATTTTGCCTTGAATCCCGGCTGCTCTGCACCCGATGCCTGGTCTTTCTGTTTCAGCGCAAATTTAGTTGAGGGTGTCTGCAGCATTTGTGCGGAAGATAACGAAAATGCAACGAGCAAAATTATAATAATGTGACATTTCTTGATATTCATGTAAAATCCCTTTAAAACAATTTATAGATTTGCACTGACAGGCTGAATCTACTATAATTTCTGAAAATAGCCAAGGATTAAATTTGTGATTCTGAATTCCCGGCTTAACTGCTTCTGTTCCCACACAGCGGAGGAATTAAAACAACTATTCCTGCCGGCTTACCATTTTACATTCACGCCCAGCAGATTTACATACTCGCTCTTATAATACATGTTATTGTAGCTCATTTCCAGCCGGACACGGTTCCGGTTGTAGCGGCGGGTGGTGAACCCGGCATCGATCGCAGAAATCACATGATTGACCAGAGCGACCATAGTTCCGTAACCGGCAATGTCATAAAAGCGGTTGCTCTGATCCCGCATGTCAGTGTAGTAATTATTATGTGCCGTAATCTGATCGGGACCGCTGTAAACGCGGTCGAAACTGGCATCATCCCAGGACGAACCGAACTGATGGGGATATTTGCCGATCATTTCATAATACTGCTGCGTTTTGGTCGTGGGCAAACGGTGAGTGAAGCCAACATTCCCGCTCGCTTCAATCTCGCGCAGCGTGCCGATAATTTCACTCTTGTGGGCGTTATAATAATCCTCCGGAATCAGATACCACCTGCCGCCGTTGGGCGCGTCGACTTCATCATAGGGATACAGCTCTGGCGGATTTTCCATTTCAGTGGCCGCTTTATAATTCACATATGACCAGTAGCGGTATTCGCTCCAGCGCTGATCGGCATACTGTTTGAACTCCGCATCTTTGTTGTCGCCTTTTTTCATGTAAGCAAAGTAGGTCGCCCAGGCGCCCGCCTCGACGGCCAGAAAAATGGCGGATTTAACATAGGATTTGGAATAGAACTGCCCCGCTCCCGGCACCGCCAGAGAAAAAAGCACCGATTTTCCCACCGACAACTTGTGAACTTCATCGAAATCCTGAACGGACGGGTCATCCGTCTTCGCCTGAGCTGCGGCTTTCTGTCTCAATTCCAGGCGCTGCACCACCAGATCATCATTATTCCAGCGAAAGGTTGTCTGCGCCTGCGCTGCCACTCCGGCGAACAGAACCGCCAAAAAGGAATACTTCACCAAATTCACCATCTTTTTTTCCTCATTGCTTTATCAAATCTCAAATCGAAATCAAACAGAACGCCCGCATAAAACTTCCATTCCCGGTTGTAGGTGATGCCCCGGTTGAGCTGCTCGTTCAACGGATAGGCCGCTTCAAAGAATATCCGGGTGGGGAACATATACCAGGAAAAGGTTTCCAGACGCAGTTGGACTCCCATGTCCGATTTGAAATTATTCAGTGTGGGCGTGGCCGCGTTCCAGGCGTTGCCGTACTGGTAAAAACCGCCCAGGTATATTTTATCCAGATACCAGTTAAAAATCTGGAAATTCAGGTTTCTCACCAGCGGCATCCGGTAGTTTACGGTGCCGATTGCCATTTTGCGGCCTTCAATGCTGTAGTAGGAATATCCTTTCATTCCAATGAGGCCGCCGGCAAAGAAATTAAAGAAATCATCCACCCGCCGGTCGATGTACCCGCCCTGAAACCGCAGACTCAGTGAATGATGTTTGGTGTAGGGAACCGGCAGATATTTTTCCACATCCAGTTCCAGTTGGTTGTAGCGGTAAGCATCATACTCTTCCAGTCCCACCGCCCGGTCGGTGGCGAAGTCCCGCAGGAAATTTTCATTTTCATGGGTGTATTTGAAATAGGCATAGTAACCCACCCGGGGATTGATATTGCTGTCCCGTTCCGGCAGCACCTCATCTTTCTTCAGGGAAATGGAAGTAGCAAATCCCCGGAGGTAAGTGTAGCGAATGGGCGGAGAAACATACATCTGGCCCGTGGACAATTCCCGGTAGGCGAAGGTCCCGATTTTGGCGCGGTAGAAGCGGTAGATAAAATTCAATTTCGTGTCCACAAAATCAAACATTCTTTGCGATAACCCCAGCTCCGCTTCCATCAAGTTGAAGTTAACATCGAATTTGCTCTGGGCTTCATAGAAGGGATCGGACAAATGGTCTTCAATTTTGGCGGACTGATTATAGAAATTGAAGAAAATGAGGGGATGGATAAACCGGAATTCGAAAAGCGCGAATAAATTATACTCGAAATCCTTATTAACGTCGCCGCCGCCAAAAAATGTCATTTTGTCCAGAAGCTCATCCGAACCGACATAGAAACCCGGTTTTATGGTGCCGTAATCGATCAGCAGGCGTGGCATAAAGAAAACGGGGCCGAAGCTTCTCTTGTAAGGTTTGGAAGGCCGGGAAGCAAAATGAGAGTCATCGGCATGGATGACCGGTATCTGTGACTCATAATTTTCCTGGTAAGTCAGATAGGCCGGAGGGAGTTCATTTACTTTACGTATGCGGTATATTTTATATCCCTGATCCTTGTAAAGGCTGTAAATAAGGTCACCCCTGCGGTTCACGGTGGGCATGAAAGCGCCCCCCACTACATTGGTATGCGGCTTAATTTCACCGGTTTTAAGATCGCAGGAATAGATATCGAAAATGCCGGTGCGGTCGCTGGCAAAATAGAGCTCTCCGGTTGCCGGGTCGAAAGAAGGATATCTTTCATCATATTTTTCATTGAGGACAAACTTAAGTTCTCCCCCACTGGAAGGTATTCTGGCAATGTCCCGGCAGTTCTCGGTGGAAGTGTCAAATATCAGGTAGCTGTCATCCGGTGACCAGCGGGGATGGAAGAACTGACGTCCGCCCTTTTCAAATGTGATCTGCTGCAGATCCTGCCCCCAGAACTGCAGGGGACGATAATACTCCTGCCAATTTTTTCTTCTTTCGGCGGGGATGCGTGTTACGATTCGGTGGCCCTCCAAATCGTAATAGCGGGTATGCCACAGCGACTTTTTCTTGATCCACACAAATTCGTCCAGCGTCAGCGTCACCAGATTATTGACACCGTCACTCTGCACCACAAAAACAAGTTTTTTGCCGTCATGGGACCAATCAGGATTGATGCCTCTCATCAGCCGCGTCAATTGCAGTTCCCGATGCCTTTTCAGATCATACACAAAGATCTCATTGAATCCGTTCCGGTTGGGAGCAAGATTCTTTACCTTGGCATAGGTCAGGTACCTGCCGTCCGGTGACCAACTAATGGAACCAGAAACCGGACCTGCGACTCTCAGTTTCTCCCTGGTTTCCAGGTCCTCCACGACCAGTGCATTCACGGACATGTAATCGGACATGCTTTCCAGATAAGCGACCTTTTTGCCGTCCGGAGAGAAAACCGGAAAAACATTTCCGACTCCGTTGCCCTGAATAGGATCGCCGGTCTTGAGATGCGCTTCCACCGTGGTTAGGCGCTGGCCGTAAGTGGTTTGGAGATGGGCTTTCCACATGTCATAGATGCTGTCAGCCGGAATGCCGGTTACATTTTTCAGCACATTGTCAAAATCGATGGTTACCGGTGATGAGGCCTGGTGGGCAATATTCCGCAGCACACTGTCGCCAAATGTCCGGGAAAGAAAACGGACGAAAGCGAATCCCTGGTTGTAAACCGATTCATTGCCGACACTGTTCTTGCCAAAAACGCCCATTTGTTTCAGATCGAGCAGGTTGCCGCTAACCACGCGGTCTCTCAGAACCATTTCCCGGTGAGAATCACGGTAATCGTAGCGTCCGCCCGGCGACTGGAACTGGGCCACGCCCTCGGCAAACCATCCGGGAATCGTAATGCCGGAAATGGGATAAGATACCATTACATTGGGAAAACCACGAACAACATCCTTCCGCCGTTCACCTTCATATCCAAAAACCTGAAACCAGCCTGCCAGCACATTAGGCCCGAATTTAAAAGATTTGCGTAATGAGATAATATGGGTGAACTCGTGGGTGACCACATCCCGCAGCCAGTTGTGGGTGCCGCGCAGAAGGAAATCCATGTTGGGCGCCCAGATCTCAATTTTATTGTGATAATAGTACGCACCGCCGTTGGAATAGTCATCCGTGTCGCGAATGACCAGAACCGTCTTGCTTTTCGGCCAGTACTGATATAATCCGGTGACATGGGGATAGACTTCCTCGGCGATTTTCGCAACCAGATTGGCGGTCCGTTCCGTGCCGTCATGATAGTCGATAATAAAATGTTCCGTCTCAAAGGTGCGCCAATTCAGTTCCGGGTGATAGTAAAACCCGTCCTGCGCCCGGGAAGTGGCGAAAAGAAGAAAAAGGAAGGCGAACGACCAGAGCAGTTTATTTATTGGCAAAAAATAACCGGAATTCGATCTCTTTGACATTAGAAAAAATCTCATAAAATATTCACACTTCTGAAGCTGATTTTTAAATCCAATTTATTAAACGGCGACTTCAAAAAGCAGGGCATCGACCAGCCGCCGCTTATTCTATTTTACCACCGCAATTTTTATTATCCGGGTTTCGTCCCTGCTGCTGCTTTTTGCATGGACCCGGGCAAAATAAACACCGCTCTGCACATCCTGCAGATTCCAGCGGACTTCATTCGCCGTCAGTGCGTCCCCCGAACCCGGAAACTCATTTACCAGATCGCCTGCCAGATCATAAATCTTGATCGACACCTGCGCCTGCTCTGTCAGATAGTAGCGAATGAAAGTAAAATCCCGGGTATTGGGATTGGGCCAATTGTAAACGCGTTCTTTCGGCAAAAGCTGCGCGTATTTGGTTTGCTCAACCGGCGGCACGGTTCCGGAGGGAGCCAGCGGCCGGTTGCTGTTGCTCTCATCGGAATATAACTGATTCCAGCCCTGTGGATAAAATTGGGCAGCCAGGTCCCAGATATAGAGAATCCCGTTCCGGTCACCGGCGGCAATCTCAACATCTTTATCCCCGTCGATATCCAGCAGGGCCGGGGTTACCGTGAGGGAATCGCCCAGGGCCAGCGGAAAATCGGACAACTGTTTGGCCTGCAGATCAAATCCATCTATGAGCCCTGCCGGATCGGCCACCACGATTCCATATTCTTCCGCCTGACCGGAATTAAAAAATTTGCCCAGCAGCGGCGACAGGGCAAGACTGATATTCCTGGCCGGCTTGTAAATGGGAACCGGAAAATTGTCAGAAAGCGTGTAGTTATAATTGAAAGAATACAGATTATTATTTCCCGCCACGAAGTAAACCGGATTTTCGGAATTCTCATCAAACAGATAAGAAATCATAGGTGAATCAAAACGGAATAGTCCGCTCTCCGCACCCTGAGAGACCGGCTGCTCCAGGGACAGGAATTCCCCGTTTCTGGTCAGGGCCGCCGCAGAATTCCCAACCGGCGAAAAATAGGGCAGCCCGGTCTGACCGATCAACTGATCATTCCGGTATACCTTGCCGGATACCGTGACCGCGATGATCTGATTATCCCCGTTTACATGCAGGAACTTCACCGCTTCTCCGACCGCGTAGGCGCTGGTATCCGGCGGCGAATCCGCATCAGCGATATTCATCCGGTAAACCCGACCAGCCTCAGTTCCCCAAACCACATTGGGAATTCTATCAGCATCATAGAAAACCGTGGGAAAAGTTGTGATGGCACTGGATAGTTTGAAGGCGTCAAAGAGAGTATCAAATGTTGTGCCGGTGAACCTGAAGCCGAAAACGCCGCCGTCCGTCGTCAGCGCCACAAGTGCTTTTACCTGATTCCCCGCGGCGGTCGGAACGGAAAAGAGAGCGGGTGGCGGCAATATTTTTCCAGGCAGCTCGGCAATCTCCAGCGAGTCGCTTCCCCAAACCGATTCCCCCGATTTGCTTACCACCAGGATTTTTGATCTGTCTGTGGTCAGAATAAGATCATTTTCGCCCGTAAAATCCAGATCACTGACTTTGAGCGAAGTAATCCGGCCATAGGTCTGCGGATTTATTGCCCTAGGAAAATTCTGCTGGTAAATATCAAAATTTACCCGAAAACTCATGACTGAATCCGGTGCCGAAAAATCGGAAATGGTGATATGGCTGTTGGCCCGATTATAGTAACTGCGGCTATTGGGAACGCTGTTTGGAGAAAACCTGTTCTTAAAAAGCGGGGCATCGTTCCCCTTGTACCACATATCCAGAATCCATCCGTTTTCCGAACCAGCGCCGGCGCTCAGAAAATCAAATTCCTGGCCGATATCCTGCGAACCATCAGCCTCATCCAGGTCCACCCCGCGGTGCTCCGGATCAGCATTGATGGTATTTGTCGCCAGATTCTGTTCAATCACATTCTCGTCGATATGCCAGATGAGACAGCCGTTTCCGGATAATCCGAGATCGGGATTTTTGACATCGATCAGCACGCCAGTGCTGTCGCTGAAGGTAACCTGGTCCGCCAATTCAGGAAGCAGCAGGACTTCCTTCATGGAGGGATAAACGTCGCGGCCCTGGCTCAGCTCATACTGCAGACTGTCCAGTTTATATTTGCCGGAGTAACGGTTTTCCACCAGAAAGTATTCCTTTTCGTTAATCGGCACCCGGTAGAGGTTTTCCCGGGAGGGAGACAGCGGGGGATGTATCTGCAATTCATCATTCGGCGAATAATAGATATTGATCGGTTCGCTCCATCCGGCATATGTGCGGGTCCAGGCGCAAGGGACGGCAGGCAGCAGGCCATCGCCGTTGAACAGGCCGGCATCCATGAGGCCGAAACGCCCGATCCCGGAACGCCTGGTTTCGGGACTGAACAAATCGGGCCACCCCAGCTGCGAACCGAAATTCGATGCAAAAATACCGTTCAGGCCAAGCTCGATACCCTCCTGGGTTTCCGTTTCCGGAATCAGCATGCCGTTTTTAATCTGCACCGTTCCGTCATCCACCAGGATAGGTTTCTGATTAAGATAGGTATCCAGAAATTTTTGAGTGATAAAAAGAGAAGGGATGTCCTGGGGCGTTTCATCCGCTCCCAGTTCCACATCTTTTCCCACCCCGGCATGAAAAACCACAAAGCTCTGATATTTGCTGAAATCGATCGCCGGGTCCACATCGGCGCTCCCAAAGGCATCCCGCATCAGATTGGCCAGACCGGTATTGATCTGATCGGGCGTGGTATTGGGATTGTAATAGGTCATCTGATTGGGCAGCTGATAGGCTGCATCCTGCTGTTCCGGATAAACATCTCCTTCAATGACCAGTTTTCCCCCGGACACCTTCCGGAAATAATTCCTGAGGGCGATCATATGATCCTGAAAATAGCTTCTGTTGTGGGGCGGCGGATCGATCTGATAAGGTCCGCTGGGCTGCGAAAGATTGAATTTGCCGTCGCCGCTGGTAGTTTTGGCATCGTCAACTTTGAATTCCACCCGAATTCCCAGCACACGAATGGTATCGGATTGAACGGGAGCGGCAAATATGGTTTGTGACAGCAGCAGGAAAGCAAAGGCAGACAGCCCAAAAAAATATCTCATTTTCATCACAGAAATCCATTCCTCGTATTACCGAGCTTCAGATTAAAAAACTCCCCGCTCACATAAAACGAGGAGTTTTTTAAATTTTCAAGTTTTTTCTAGAATTGGATGCCCAACGAAAAGCGCATGGTATCGGAAAGCGGGTGATCATTCACCGATGCATAGATATAACTAAAATCAAATCCAAATACTGAATAGCGAAGTCCGCCGCCAAATGTCCAGAATTTACGGCCGCCGGCGCTGGGGTCTTCATAGAAATAGCCCATGCGCAGCGCGATGAGGTCCGTATACCAGTATTCCAGTCCCAGGGAATGGGTGAATTTCTTCAACTGACCGGAAAAACCGCCGCCTTTCCAGGTGGAATAAAACATGGCTTTGAACACACCGTCCACTACATTCACGCTGTCCTCCGTGGTATAGCGATGCACCAGCAGACGATTGGTATCATAAACCAGCGTGAGGGTGTTGTACTGGCTCTTGAACAGGTGGTAAGCGAAACCGAGGCGCAGATTGGTGGGAAGCGGATCGGCCTGGGCATAATCCACGTAAGAAATCTTGGGGCCGATATTGCTGATATTTGCACCCAAACTTAAATTTTTGGCGAAACCGGGATGATACAAAGCGCCGATATCAACGGCGAAAGAAGAAGCAATTCCACGGCCTTTTTCAGCGCCAACCTGCACTTCCTTCGGGGAAAGACGTGAATAGATATATTTCAGGTTCACGCCAACGCCCACATTCTCTTTCACCTTGAGGGCGTAACTGGCAGTTACAGCCGCCTCACTGCTGTTAAATTCGCCCAGGGGATCGGGACCGGTTTCATCCGTGTAGATACTTTTTCCGTAATTCATGTACTGAATACCCAGTCCAACAGTGCCCACATCGGGGATATAATAACGGCCCGCTGCAAAATCATAATACATGTCTCCCAGATTGAACTGCGGCAGCCAGTTCACATGCATCAGCGTGGCTTCGCCCTTCTTATCCACTTCGGGATCGTTGTACTGGAAGGCAAGTCCTGCCGGGTTCCAGTAAATGGCATTTGCATCGCTCGCCAAAGCAACGCCAGCTTCCCCCATGCCTCCCTGACGGGCCCCAGGGTTTATCATCAAAAACAGAACAGTGGCTTCGCCCTGGGCATGCAAGCCAATGAACAATGCCGGAACAAACATAACCACTATTAAAAGCGATAAAAAGGCTCTCATTATTAAACCTCCAGATTAAATAAAAAAACCGAATGTTTCAAACTTACCCAAGCGACATTCGGCTCCATCGTTTGGGCGCACTACCAGACTTTGTTAAGGAACAGTTATTAACAACCAAAAATTTACTTTTACTGATTCTGCTGCCTATTCATCCTTAACAAATTTCGATACGCACCCTCAAAAATTTTAATCTTCGCAAGAATTTATCATGCTGAGCAAATTAAATCAAGCTAAATTTAAAGTAAAAATTAAAATAATTCAAATATTAGGCTCTTTAAATATTGATATTTAATAACAGATTTCCAAAATGCTTGACCATTTAATCAGATCCATTTAAGATACCCGAAATCGCACGTTAAGCCTGAATTCTATTGCCACAATGAACATTTCCAATTTAGATCCGTTCTGCCGACAGAAAAATGATTCAAAACACGTGCAGTGAAATTTAATTTTCGACTCTATTTAAGAAACAAAAGCCCGGAATCGGACTCAGATCCCGGGCCGCAAAACTTACATTTTCTCTTTTTCCTAAAATAACATGCCCATCAGACTTCCCGGAAAGACGCCCAGGTATAAAACACCAATCGCGGTAAAAAGCAAAACCACACCGACACCTGGTAATACCGGGGCCATGGGCGCTTCTTCCGTGGAATCCTGCATATACATGGCGACAACCACCCGCAGATAATAATAGACAGAAAGAAATGAATTCAGCACCCCTGCAATAACCAGCCAGACATAACCGGATTGCATGGCAGCGCTGAACAGGTAGAATTTCCCAATGAAACCGGCTGTGGGTGGGAATCCGGCCAGACTGAACATGCAGATACCCATCACCAGGCCCAGCAGCGGCTGACGGTAGCCCAGCCCCTTGAAATTTTCGATACTGGTCTTCTGCTCATCTTTGCCGCTGACGAGTTCGGCCACGGCAAAAGCACCAATGTTCATGAAAAGATAAGCGATGAGGTAAAAAATGACACTGGGGGTCGTCAGGTCATTCCCGGCAACAACACCCACCAGAAGATAGCCGGCATGGGCGATGCTGGAGTAGGCCAGCATTCTTTTAATATCAGTCTGTACCAGCGCGATGATATTCCCTACCGTCATGGTAAGAATCGCGAGTATCCACAAAACATGGGACCACTGGAAAGAAACATAAAAAGCGCTCTGGAAAATGACCCTGAGAATTGCCGCAAATCCGGCGGCCTTGGCGCCCACCGCCATGTAGGCGGTAACCGGCATGGGAGCTCCCTGATACACATCCGGTGTCCACATATGGAACGGCACCAGCGCCACTTTAAATCCGAAGCCGACAATCAGCAAGCCCAGTCCAACAGTTGCCAAAAGATTAGTGGACAGAGAATTTTTGGTAAAATATTCCGAGACCGAATTCAGATCGGTACTGCCCACTACTCCATAGATGAGGGCAATGCCGTAAAGGAGAAAACCGGTAGCGAACGCTCCCAGCAGAAAATATTTTAGAGCCGCCTCCAGGGAATAACGGTTGTCACGCCGAAAGCCCGCCATCACATACAGGGCAATGGACATGGTTTCCAGTCCCAGAAAGATTATCATCAGATGACCGGCGCTTCCCATCAGCATCATTCCAACCGTGGAAAAGAGAACCAGCGGAGTAAATTCGATAAATTCCACATTCACCTGCTCGGAATAACTGGTGGCCATCAGAAGGCTTAAGCCGGCGGTGACCAGGAAAATGAAATTCAATATTACCGAGAGACGGTCAACTCTTATCATTTCTCCGAATGCGGTATAGTCTTTGCCCACCAGGAAGAAATTCCCGATGATCGCCAGCGCAATTCCGACCAATCCTAAATATGCGATAACTTTCCGGTTCGATGTAAATACTCCCTGGGCCATCAGGTAAATACCGAAAACGGCCAGAATCATATGCGGGAGTATTCCCAGAAAATCCGAACTGCCAAGATTCACAGACATCTACTATATTCCTCCAATCAAACCGTTATAACTTCATTATCTTTGGGACAATTCCTGTGAATTTTTCTGAGCGGTGTTCTTGTAAATATTCAAAAATTGTCCGAATATGGGAGCCCTATTTTCGCGCTCCATAACAACTTGGCCGGTTTTTACCTTTTGAATCAGATTGACAACCGTCGCTTCCGTTTTGTCCATGAATGTTTTTGGATAGACACCGATCCAGAGAATGAAGAAGATCAGCGCCAGAAGGGTTCCGATCTCGCGCCCGTTGAGGTCCACAAGCTTACGGTTTTCATCCCGGGTAATGGGACCGAACATCACCCTGCGATACATCCACAGCAAATAAACCGCGGCGAAAATAATCCCTGCCGTCCCGAGGATGGCAAAAGTTTTTGTCACCTGGAAGGTACCGATCAGAATCAGGAACTCACCGATAAAGCCGTTGGTGCCTGGCAGACCCAGGGAGGACAGGCAGACAATCAGAAACAGCGCAGCGAAAACCGGCATGACCTTGCTCACTCCGCCGAAATCTTCAATATTCCGGGTATGGCGCCGCTCATAGATCATTCCCACTGCAAGGAAAAGCGCCCCGGTGGATAAGCCATGATTTACCATTTGAATGATGCCGCCCTGCACACTCTGCACCGTCAGGGCAAAAATCCCCAGCATTACAAATCCAAGATGGGCTACCGATGAGTAGGCGACCAGCTTTTTGACATCTTTCTGCACCATCGCCACCCAGGCGCCGTAAAGGATTCCAATGGTAGCGAGGATAAAAAACAGGGGCGTAAAATATGCCGCCGCTCCGGGGAATAGCGGGAGGTTGAAGCGCAGAAATCCATACGTTCCCATTTTCAGCAGTATGCCTGCCAGAATAATGGAGCCGGCGGTGGGCGCCTCCACGTGTGCATCAGGCAGCCAGGTATGCAGGGGGAACATGGGCACTTTAATGGCAAACGCCAGCCCGAACGCTGCAAACAGCCAAATCTGCAGATCAAACGGTATGTTCATTTCATAGATTTTCAGCAAATTAAAAGTATAAACGCCAGTGTAATTGTGATACATAAAATACAGGTAGAGAATGGCGGCCAGCATCAGCACCGAACCAACCATAGTGAAAAGCACGAATTTTATGGCAGCATAAATCCGCCGCGGTCCGCCCCATATTCCGATCAGCAGGTACATCGGGATCAGCATGGCTTCCCAGAAAACATAAAACAGCAGGAGATCGAGAGAAATGAATACGCCCATCATCCCGGTTTCCAGGAATAACATGGCGATCATATACTCTTTTACCCTGGTATTGATAGCGCTGAAGGAAGCAAGGATAGCAATGGGCATGATAAACGTTGTCAGCATGAACATGAGAATGCTGATGCCATCCACTCCCACGTGATAGGAGGCGCCCATAGTGGGGATCCAGTGCTTAATGGTCTCAAACTGGATTGTGCTCACACCGCCTTTGAAGCCATAGAATAGGGGCAGCGAAAGCAGAAAGGTAATCAGACTTACCAGAAACGCCCAGCTCTTGACCAGCTTTTCCTCGGTCCTTGGGATCATAAGCAGAATGACCACGCCCAGCAGCGGAAGAAATGTTACTATGTTGAGTAACGACACCAGATTCATCATCAAACTTCTCCAAAAACTTTCGTTTATATTAGCTTAACAAATAGTAACCCAGAATAATAATTGCGCCCAGCACCAGAAATGCCGCATAATTCTGTACATACCCGGTCTGCACCCGGCGCACGATGAGGCCAATCAGAATCGCAATTTTGCCGAGCAGATTGGCAATACCGTCAATAATCTTACTATCGAACACCTCCCATAACCAGCGGCTTCCCCGGATGATCGGCTGGTAAATGACGGCATTGTATATTTCATCCACATAATATTTGTTATACAGCACCTTATAGAATCCCTTGGCCCGCGCCGCCATTTTGACCGGGCTGATGCTGCCGCTGACATACATCAGATAGGCGAGCAGAATCCCGGCGAATACCAGCACAATGGAAACGGTCATCAGCAGATATTCCATGGAATGAGAAACATGGACCATATGGAGATGTTCATGGGCACTCCGGAATACCGGGGCCAGGAAATGTTCGAAATGGTTTCCACCGCCCAGCCCCTCGGGGATTCCCACCCAGCCCCCGATAACAGCAAGCAGGGCAAGCACCATCAGCGGAGCGGTCATAACGCGCGGTGATTCGTGAATATGATGGGCGACTTCGGGTTCCACCCGGGATTCGCCAAAGAAGGTCATAAAGATGAGGCGGAACATATAAAATGCTGTCAGGAACGCGCCAAAAACGCCAAAGGCCCAGACAATGGGACTGTAGGCAAACGCGCCGGCCAGAATGCCGTCCTTGGAGAAGAACCCGCTGAAAGGAGGCACGCCGGCAATCGCCAGCCCCGCGATAAAAAATGTGATCGCGGTAATTTTGATCTTTGAAAAGAGTCCGCCCATTTTATCAATATTGGTTTCATTCGCCAGGGCATGCATTACCGAACCGGCTCCCAAAAAGAGAAGGGCCTTAAAAAAGGCTACCCCAACTGGCTGATGGTGCTGTAAGCCAGTACTCTCTTTATATCCTTATTGACCAGGGCCATGGTTGCCGCGAAAATTGCGGTGAATGTTCCGATAACCACTACCACAGTCATGGCTGCGGACGAAAGGCTGAAGATCGGACTAAAGCGGGCCACCATGTAAACCCCGGCCGTCACCATGGTTGCAGCATGGATCAGCGCGCTGACGGGCGAGGGACCCTCCATGGCATCAGGGAGCCAGATGTAAAGGGGAAACTGCGCGGATTTTCCGGTCGCACCCAGGAAGAGAAGCAGCGCAGCGGCGGTCAGCACACCGGCACTCAACAGTTTATCAGTCTGGGAGAAAATCCCGGTGTAACTGATTGTCCCAAGGGTAGTAAAAATAAGCATGATCCCGATCGCAAAACCGAAATCCCCGACCCGGTTGGTGATAAACGCTTTCATCCCCGCCCTGGCCGCGGATTCTTTTTCATACCAGAAACCGATCAGCAGATAAGAACACAAACCAACGCCTTCCCAGCCGAGGTAGAGCAGCAGCAGGTTATTCCCCATCACCAGCATGAGCATGAAAAAAATAAACAGGTTCAGGAAAGAGAAATAACGCGCCACTCCCTCATCCCCATGCATATAGCCAATTGAATAGAAGTGAATCAGGAAACCAACGCCTGTGACCACCAGCATCATCACAATGGACAGCGGATCAATCAGGACCCCAAAAGTTGCCTTAAAACTCCCGGCCTGAATCCATGTGAAAAGGTCCCCGTTAAAAGTCTGCCCGTTCAAAACGCGGGCAAAAGCAAACAGCGAGAGAATAAAACTGGTGAGAACTGTCGCGTTGGCAACCCACCCCGCTTTTTCTTTGAGCAAGCGCCCGAAGACACCATTTATTACCGCACCCAGCAGCGGAAGAAAGGGAATGTACCAGATAAAGCGTTCCATCTATTTATCTCCGTATTTTTCCGGAATGTGTGTCGATCAACCTTTTTTTATTAAGCATGTAAGGCAGCAATCTCCGCCTTCATCATTCGCAGCACTGAAATTTCGTTACTACCACTTGAGCAGCCGGATTTCATCCACATGCACCGTTTCCCGCAGGCGATAGATCGCCACGATGATCGCTAATCCCACGGCGACTTCGGCCGCAGCAACCACCATCACCAGGAAAACAAACATCTGCCCCTCGATATTTCCCAGATAATTTGAAAAAGCAATGAAGGTCAGATTCACGGCGTTCAGCATCAATTCCACCGACATGAAAATGATAATGGCATTTCGTCTGGTAACCACACCAATCACGCCCAGTGAAAAGAGAACTGCGCCCAGTATTAAGAAATATGATATGGGAATTCCTTGCATGAATACACCTTTATTCTTTCACTTCTGATAATTTTCGTTTTGAGAGATAAAGCGCCCCCAGCATGGCCACCAGCAGCAAAATGGAAGTAATTTCAAATGGAAGCACATAGGTGCTGAACAGGGCATTCCCCAGACTTTCCACGGTGCCGAAGGTATTGGCCTTAACAGTTACTTCGCTGAATCCCTGGAATGCCAGATATCCCAATTCCAGGAAAAGCAGTACCGCCAGCGGAATGGCAATGTAGATCATGTAGCGAAAGGCACCCGGTGCCTGGGTTTCGGTTCGGATATTCAGAAGCATGATAACAAACAGGAAGAGCACCATGATGGCCCCGGCGTACACCGCCACATGGACGACCGCAATAAAATGAGCGAGCAGCAACACATATTCGCCGGCCAATGCAAATAACGTGAGAATAAGAAAAAGCGCACTGTAGATCGGGTTCCGGTGAGCAATCACCATTATTCCACCCAATACGGCGAGTCCGGCAAATATGGAAAATAAGATCAACTGAATCATTTCTATTATATCCTCAAGTTATTTTCATTGAAAAATGGCAACGCCGATAGCCGTCAGCACGATATTCAAAAGTCCCAGCGGGAGCAGCGCTTTCCAGCCCAGATTCATTAGCTGGTCATAGCGGAAGCGCGGCAGCGTCCAGCGGACCCACAGATAAACAAACAGCATGATGCCGGTTTTGATGGCAAATGCGAGAATCTGAAGTATCTGTTCCCAGACCACCGAAACGTTCAGTGCTTCCAGAATTCCGAAGGGCACATGCCAGCCGCCGAAAAACAGGGTCACGATAAGCGCCGACGAGGTAATCAGGTTGGCATACTCGGCGATGAAGAATGAAGCAAATTTCATTGAACTGTATTCGGTATGATAGCCGCCAACCAGTTCCTGCTCCGCCTCGGGCAGATCGAACGGCAGACGGTTGGTCTCCGCAAAGGAGGCCACCAGAAAAATGATGAAAGCCAGCGGCTGGCGGAACACATTCCAGATGGCATATTGATCATACACCACGTCCTGCAGCCTCAGTGAGCCGGTCATTACCAGGATGCTGACGATGGCGAGGCCCATGGGGATTTCGTAACTGATCATCTGGGAAGAAGACCTTAGTCCGCCCATCAGGGAATATTTGTTGTTGGATGCCCATCCTCCGATCACAATTCCATACACGCCCAGCGAGGCAATGGCAAATATATAAAGGATACCGACATTCAGATCGGCTATCTGGAATTTGATGGTTTCCATATGGCCGAAAAGGTAAGTGGAAAATTGGTCCCCGAAAGGGATAACGGCAAAGGTCATGAGTGCCGGCGTTAAAATAGCCGCCGGCGCCAGCAGGTACAGCGCTTTTTCCACGTGAGAAGGAATGATATCTTCCTTCAGGAAAAATTTCAACCCGTCGGCAATGGGCTGAAAAATCCCCCCCGGGCCCACCCGGTTAGGACCAAGCCGGTCCTGAATAAAACCGGAAATCCGGCGTTCCCCAAGGATCAGAACCATAATCGTGGCAACTATTGCCAACAGCACAACAGCAATTTTTATGAGAATGATGATAATGTTAAGCAGTGTCGGATCCATAAGCCAACTTGTCTCCAAAATGTAACTTCAGTCAAAGTTTAATATCTGTTTGCAAAATACCATCGAACAATTCAGCGAAATCCGCAATTACTTCGCGCTTGCCGCAGCGGCCTGCTTCACTCCCTCGCCCTTCCGGATACCGCCGTTCTTCAGCGCTTCATAATCGATTCCCGCATAATCTTTGACCTGCCCGGCAATCATATCGAAGGCGAGTTTGCTGCGAACGGGCACTTCCAGTCCCAGAATCTGGCCAATCTCCCGTAGAATTTCAAAATCGGTCATGGCGGTAACGGGCGGCATTATTGCGGGACGGATTCTCTGAACGCGGCCCTGATAATTGGTAAAGGTGCCGTTCTTCTCGTATGCCGAGGCGCCTGCCAGCACAATATGGGCGCGATCAGTCAGCGGATTGAACCGGATATCCTGAACAATCAGCAGTTCCAGTTTGTCCAAAATTTCAAGGTCTTTGTCAGAAAGATTCATTCTCGGATCGCCGCCAAGATAGAAAAGCGCCTTTATTTGGCCGCCTTCAATTTTGC
Source organism: Calditrichia bacterium (assembly GCA_037381445.1). Taxonomy (GTDB): domain Bacteria; phylum Calditrichota; class Calditrichia; order RBG-13-44-9; family RBG-13-44-9; genus JARRQT01. The sequence goes on along the minus strand of JARRQT010000046.1, from coordinate 4,659 downwards.
GCAGCATTTCGGAAAAACCCGTTTTCCCTCCCAGCATATCTTTGGCGCCCTGCAGATTGGGGACTTTTTCGCCTTTGATGACAAACTTGGGGAATACGGCATCTTCTTCCTTATGAATTTTATCATTCAACGACACATTTGCCGTTCCGAGGCCATCCGCGAAAACTTTTTTCAACATGAAATTCTCTTCGTTGCTGGCGAATCCGCTGCCCACGGCGGCAATCTCTTCCGGTTTGAATTTTCGCAGCGCATCCACCGAGGACTTCAGGGCCTCGCGCCAGTTCACCTGTTTCAGTTCACTGCCGCTGCGCAGCATGGGATATTCAATCCTCTGCAGTTTGCGGAACTCATGATAGAAAAGACGTCCTTCGTCGCACATCCACCATTCATTCACATCAGGATTAAAGATAGGTTTGATGCGGTAAATCTCATTGTTTTCTGCGAAGGCTTCAACCTGAATGTTGCAGCCCACCGAACATCCCGGGCAGACCGTTTTGATTTTCTCGTAGCGCCAGTTCCTAGGTTTGTGCAGGAAATCCTTGCTGACCAACGCGCCAACCGGACAGACATCCACCACGTTCATGGACATTTTATTATTCAGCGATACTCCCGGAAAAGTATCGATTTCTGCTTTATAGCCTCGCTGCTTGATAACCAGTTCATTGGTTCCGGTCACTTCCTGGGTAAAACGGATGCAGCGGGTGCACAAAATACAACGGGTGGCAATTAAGAGAACTTCCGGACCCAGATCCTTCCGCGGCGGCACCCGTTTCTCGAATTCAAACCTTGAATAGCCTTTCCCGTATTCATAACTGTAATCCTGCAGCAGACACTCCCCGGCCTGATCGCATTCCGGGCAGTCCGTCGGATGGTTGAGCAGCAGAAATTCCATGATGGACTCCTGGGCATCCTTCACTTCCTTGTCATTGGTGGAGACCACCATATCATATTTTCCGTCAATTTTCCGCTCTTCCGGCATCGACATGATGGTGGTTGAACAGGACGGCACCAGTTTGGGAAATCCCTGGACGTTCACCAGACACATGCGGCAGCTCGCCACAATTTTCAGCGCCTTATGATAGCAATAATGCGGAATATCAATATCCAGCCTTTTTGCGGCTTCCAGAATAGTTATTCCCGCTTCAACTTCCAATTCCCGATTATCTATTTTTACGAGAGGCATAATAATTTACCCTACCAGATTTATCTTCCAACAAAATGTTTTTACATAATTACAGATTACTGTTCAATGGGCACTTTCCCTGCTCCACGTGGGCCTCAAATTCTTTCCTGAATTTTTGAAGGAAAGAGGCAATGGGCATGGCTGCCGCATCGCCCAGAGGACAAATGGTGCGGAAATTAATATGTGCGCCGACTTCTTCCAGCAAATCGATATCCTTAAGCGTGGCTTCTCCATGCTCAATTTTTCTGAGAATTCGTTCCGCCCAGTTCGTTCCTTCCCGGCAGGGCGTGCACTGTCCGCAGGATTCGTGCCGGTAGAAATGGATGAGATTGAGAAGCGCATCCACCATGCAGGTGCTGTCATCCATAACGATGGCGCCGGCGGAACCCAGCATGCTGCCTATCCCGGCCAGGCTGTCGAAATCCATGGCAACGTCAATTTCATCCGCGGTCAGAACCGGCACCGAAGAACCGCCGGGAATCACAGCTTTCAGCTTGTTCCCGTTCAGCATGCCGCCGCCATATTCGTAAATCAGATCCTTCAGATTCAGACCCATGGGGAGTTCATAGACGCCGGGATTCTTCACATGCCCGCTCAGACAGTACAATTTTGGACCGGGACTTTTTTCCGGACCGATGGCCTTGAACCAGGCGGCGCCTTTTTCAATAATCGACGGCACGCAGGCCAGCGTTTCCACATTGTTCACAATTGTGGGGCTCTGCCAGGCACCCGCTACGGCGGGAAACGGCGGTTTTATGCGCGGCCAGCCGCGTTTTCCTTCCAAAGACTCAATCAGGCCCGTCTCCTCACCGCAAATGTAGGCACCGGCGCCCCGGTGAACATACATATCCAGATCGTAGCCGCTTCCCTGGATATTCTTTCCCAGGAAACCCTTTTGATACGCCTCGGCGATGGCCTCATCCAGAATACAGGCTTCTTCAACAAATTCGCCGCGGATATAGATGTAGGCTTTGCCGGAGCGTGTGGCATAGGAGGCAATCATGATTCCTTCCAGCACCAGATGCGGATCGCCGGTCATTAGCAGCCGGTCTTTGAATGTGCCGGGTTCGCTTTCGTCCGCATTGCACAGCAGATAATGGGGCTTGTCATTATTTTTGGGAACGAATCCCCATTTTACCCCGGCAGGGAATCCGGCGCCGCCCCGGCCTCTCAGATTGGAATCCCTGACTTCCTGAATGACCGTATCGGGCTCCATTTCCTTCAGAACCTTTTGAAATGACTTATAGCCGCCATGTTTGAGGTAGAAATCAATATTCCTGGACTCAGGAATCTTTATGTTTTTTGTCAATACTTTTTCAAACATCGAATGCCATCCTGTATTTATTTCAAGCCATCCAGAACTTTATCAAGTTTTTCTATGGTCATATCTTCATAATAATCATCGTTGATCTGAACAACCGGCGCGGTGCCGCAGGAGCCCAGACATTCCACTTTCAGCAGCGAAAATTTTCCGTCCGGCGTCACTTCGCCATCGCCGATGCCGTATTTCTGCGACACATGTTCATAAATCTGACGCGAACCGCGCAGGGCGCAGGACAGGGTGCTGCAAAGCTGAATATGGTATTTGCCGGCGGGCTGCAGTTTAAACATGGTATAAAAACTGGCGGTGTCCAGAACATTGGTCAAGGGAATATCCAGCAGTTCGGAAATATATCGCATGGCATCCCGGGAAATCCATCCGAATTCCCGCTGGGCGAGATGGAGCACCGGCAGGAGCGCCCCGCGACGTTCAGGATATTTTTTTACAATGGCATCATATTCTTTTAAAGCCGCTTCAGAGAACTTAACTTCCATTTCAACGCCTTCTATTGTCATCTTTATTATCTATATCAAAAAGAAAAAATGCCGCTCAACCAGCCGTTAACGGTCCAGTTCGCCGGCAATGATGTTGAGACTTCCCAGCACCGCCACCGTGTCACTCACCATATTTCCGCGAATCATAATATCAAACGGAGAGAAATTGACAAATGACGGCGGCCGGACTCTCAGGCGGACCGGTTTATTGGTGCCGTCGGAAACCAGGTAGAATCCGAGTTCACCGTTGGGAGCTTCGGTGCTGTCATAGATATCGCCCACCGGCACCTCAAATCCATGATCGGGCATAATATTTTTAAAGTGATGGATCAGCCCTTCGATGGTATCATAAACCTTCTCCTTTTCGGGAAGCTTCAGTTTTTCATCGGTGATGTTGACCGGACCGTCCGGGAAATCATTCATGCACTGTTCAACAATTTTAGCGCTCTGGTTCATCTCTTCCATACGAACCAGATAACGGGAATACACATCGCCGTCATCGCAGATCGGAATTTCAAAATCGAGGCGGTCATAGATAAGATACGGGAAGTTCTTCCAGACATCGTAATAGATGCCTGAACCGCGCAGGACCGGACCGGTTACGCCGTAATTGATAGCATCTTCCCGGCTCAGGTAGCCAATCTTACGGGTGCGGTCTACCCAGATGCGGTTGCGGGTGAGCAGGCCGTTCAACTGTGCCAGCACGCGGGGAAATTTCTTCAGAAAATCCTGCACAATCTCTTCGAAATCATTGGGCACATCGCGGAACAAACCGCCCACCCGGGTGTAGCTGGTGGTCAAGCGGGCGCCGGTGGTATGCTCAAAAAGATCGTACAGCCATTCGCGGGCTTCAAAACCGTATAAGAAAGCGGTCATGGCGCCGATATCCAGCGCATGGGTTCCCACCCACACCAGGTGATCTGCGATCCGCGATAATTCCGCCATGATCACACGGATGTATTTCGCCCGCTCCGGAATTTCGATTCCGATAAGGCGTTCCACCGCCTGGGCAAATCCAATGTTATTGCAGAGCGGCGAGAGGTAATTCATCCGGTCGGACAGTGTTATCCATTGATTGTAATTTTTATATTCGCCCAGTTTCTCAAAACCGGAATGCAGGTAGCCGATATGGGGTTCGGCCTTCAAAATCACCTCGCCATCCAGTTCCAGCACCAGACGCAGGGTTCCGTGGGTGGCGGGATGCTGCGGCCCCATATTGAGAATCATACGATCGGATTTTAATTCATGAACGGTATCAGGCATATTCAACACTCATCTTTTATTTTAAATCCAGGATGACATCACGCTCCCCGCGTCCGCGCAGGGGATAATCCTTGCGTAATGGGAAACCGTCGAACACATCCGGCAGCAACAAACGCCTCAGATCGGGATGGCCCGCAAAGTTGAATCCGAACATCTCAAAAACTTCCCGCTCCAGCCAGAGGGCGGCCTTCCAGATTCCGGAAACGGAATCGATCTCCATCGCGTCCTCGCTTACCTTCAGCTTGACCCGCAGTCTCTGGTTATGCTTAAATGTGTAGAGGTGGTAAACCAGATCGAATCGTGTTCCCGATCCTGTTTCAAATAATCCACCGCGGTGATGTCGGTTAAATAGTCAAAAGGAAACCGGGGATGGCCATTTAAAATTCGCATCAAATCCA
>JARRQT010000045.1:15739-28306 GCA_037381445.1 Calditrichia bacterium | reverse complement strand
CCCTCAACAGAATGGGTAGTGTATACTGGGCCCAAAATAAAATAATGGAAGCAAGACATTATTTCGAGCGGGCCGTGGTGAATGACGGCGATCATCCCGAACATTTGAAAAACCTGGCGGATGCCTATCTCGCTGAGGAAAAATTTGAAGAGGGAATTCAGATTTTAATGGCCCTCATGCAGAAATTCCCGGACGATTTTGAAGCGTATGAAAAGATGGCGAACCTCTATATCGAGAACGGCAACTATGATTCTGCCCGTGAACTCATTGAAAGGTTCCGCGAGAAACAGCCCGGACATGCCTATGCTGGCTCGATGCTGGAATTAATTCAATATCCGGAAGTCTATATTGCTTACCAGTTTCTCAATCAGGGAGAACTGGATACAGCGGAGAATTTATTCAGGGATTATCTCACTCATACGCAGGATTGTCTGCCTGCCAAGCTTGGATTGGGAAGCATCATCTTCCATAAGGAACAATACAAAGAAGCTGAAAAAATTTATGCAGAAATCCTGACTCATTCAAAAGGATTCCGTCGATCAGGCGATTGAGGAAATTCAGCATCTTCTCGATGCAGAGCCCGGTGATCTGGAAATCCACATATTGGCGGGAAATCTCTTCTACCAACAGGGCCAGCATGAAAAAGCAGAAAAAATGTTCAGGAAGGCACTGACAATCGACCCTGCAAATGAAATTGTTAAAGAAAATCTGCAAGTCGTTTTGAATGAGATGATCCAATAATAAAAAATGCTCTAAAAATAAGAATCCGAATCATGGTTGATGGTACGGGTTCTTATTTTCCCGCGCGAATTATCCTGCCTTTCATAAAAGAACTTAAAATTGTCTTGATTTCTCACGTCGAATCATTTATAATTTGCACTATTTTTCAAAAGGGAAGCAATATCCTAAAAGTATAACCGGATTTACCTCTTGGGGCAAACGCATGGAAAAAAACATACAAAAAATTCTGGAATTTCTACGGGCTGCTGATAATTACCTGATCACCTCCCATATGAATGCCGATGGTGATGCCTATGCTTCCATGCTCTCCGTTGCCTATCTTTTTGAAAAATGGGGGAAACAATACCGGATTATCATCCATGACCAAAAGCCGGACCACAAATATAATTTCATGTGGGGATTTGACAAAATCTCTCCATTTTCCAGCGATAACAGCGTACGGTTTGAGGCCGCAGTGGTGCTGGATGTTCCCAGTAAAGAGCGGATGGGAGATCCGTCAGAACTTCTGCCGCCGCGGGATTTTTGTGTTAAAATTGATCATCACCCTGTGGAGAAAGATTTCGCTGCCTATAACATGGTGAACACCGAGATCAGTTCAACCAGCCATCTGGTTTATGAGCTTATTTCCCGCAGTGATATTCAAATTGATCATGACCTGGCCAATTTAATCTTCTCAGGAATTATGTATGATACCGGACGGTTTTCTTTTTCCAATACCAGCCTGCGGGATTTTCAAATCGCTTCGCATCTTCTGGAATACAGTGTGAAGCCGAGCCAGATAGCCAACCAGCTTTTTTTCAATTGCAGCTTCGAGGCAATGAAGACAATCGGCTATGGTCTGGCCAACATGAAATCATATCTTGATGGAAAGCTCTCCATTATATTTCTTCCGCTGGAAGTGATGCAAAAAAATCATCATTCCGAGATTGAAGAACTTTCCAATTATAGCGTCGCTATCCGCGGTGTGGAAGTGGGATTGTTCGTAAGAGAAGTGGAACCCAATTTTTTCAAGGTGAGTTTTCGTTCAAAAGGCCGCATAAATGTGAATGCCATTGCCAAAGCCTTCGGGGGAGGGGGACATATGCACGCCGCGGGATGCCGTTATGAAGGGAAATTCGAGGAGCTCATCAAGGGATTGGTTGAAGAAGTGGGAAAGCATTTTGAATGAAAATTTCGTCAAAATGCTCTCTATATTTTAAAATTTGAAGAACTTATATTGGCTCATACTTTTAAAAGATAAATGGAAAATGTGAAGAAACAAATCATTCCGGTGCTGGCGGCGGTCATATGTGATGAAACCGGGCGGATTTTAATTGCTAAACGAAAGAAAAATCTGAGCCAGGGGCTGAAATGGGAATTTCCCGGCGGAAAACTGAAAATCGGAGAATCTCCCGGGAATTGCCTGAAAAGGGAAATTCGTGAAGAGCTGGGAATCGACATTAACGTCAAGGAAATTTATTTCGCCGTGAACCATCAGTATTCCCAAAAGCACATTCTTTTATTGGCCTATCTTGCAGAATTTAAAAGCGGGAATTTTCTGCTGGCAGATCACGAGGAAGTTCAGTGGATTCAGGTCCATCAACTGCGGGACTTCGAACTTTCACCTGCTGATATTCCTATCGCCGATAAACTGATCCGGCAGCACAAAAATTTGAGATCGGGCGCCGATGAATGATTCTTCCGCAAAAATCATTATAAATCCCGAAATAAAAGACGTTATTCTGGCGGGCTGCCTGCAGTTCTCCAGTCTGAACTGCGGGGAAAAGAATGACGCCCTCTGGAACGAGATGAATCTATTGGCCGAAAAATATAAGTCCCAGTATGATTCGCCATCCGAAGCGCTTGACAAACTAAAACCGGCACGCGAGCTGTATTATGCTATCGGGATGGAACCCACCCGGATCAGGCCGTCATCCGAGGCTCTATTCAGAAGGGTTGTGAAAGGCAAATCCCTGTATCAGATTAATTCCATTGTTGATGTATGCAACTATTGTTCGCTGGCATTCCTGCTTCCTATCGGTTTGTATGATCTGGACAAAATTCAGGGAGATATTGAATTTCGGCTGGGGAAAGCAGGAGAGGAATACGAAGGCATCGGCAAAGCGGAAGTCCATGTAGGCGGCCGTCTCACCCTGAGCGACGATATTGGCGTCTTCGGCAATCCCAGTTCCGACAGCCTGCGGACATCAATCGATCTTAACAGTCGGAATGTTTTGATGGTCATATTTTCCAAGAGCACCTATTCGGAAGAAAAAATGCTTTCCAACAACCAATTCGCAGGAAAAGCGATGCTGCATTATCACCCGGAAGGCAGATTAATCCGCAACTTTATTCTAAAATAGTTTCAAAAATTGGTTTTATTTGATATAATTATAAAAAAGCAAAAGGATTTTCATGATGGAAAATATAATAACAATTTCAGATAAAGCTTCTGAGCAAATCAAAGAAATCATGGAGAAGGAAGGGAAACTGGATTCCGGTTTGCGCATCGGCGTTAACGGCGTGAGCTGCTCGGGGCCAAACTATGTTCTGGGATTCCAGGATGATGCCATGACAGATGACAAAGTCCTTGATATCAAGGGGATTAAGATTTTTATCGATGAACTCAGCTTCCCATATCTTGAAGGTGTGGAACTTGATTTCATCGATCAGTCCGGCCAAAAGGGGTTTATCTTTAGAAATCCAAACTTGACGGGCGGCTGCAGCTGCGACGGGTCATCCTGCTCATGTTGATTTTATCAGGCTAAGAAGCATTACTTTTAATGCCGGAAGAACATTCTTATTCCGGAGAGGAGTTGCTTTTGTCTATCTCCAGTTCCTGCGGGTTCTTCCGGGATTTCTGCGCTATTTCTACTAAAAGATGCGGTTCAATAGTATCCGCGGGATAACTGGCCACGCCTATTGCAAGGGTGAGGCTTGTATTTCCATACTCTCCGTTTTTATTGAAATAAAAATCCGTAATGGCCTTATTCAATTTGGCGGCGACTTCATATGCCGCCTGCCGGGAAGTCTCGGGCAATAGAATAACAAACTCATCCTCACCATTGCGAATGCATATATCGCTGGTACGGGTAGTTTCCCGTAACAGCCCGCCAACATCTTTGAGTATTTGTGTATGGAGAAACTGATCTTTGATTTTCTGCAAATCATTGATATTTAACATCACAATTGAGAGATCATGCTGATAGCGCTGCGCCCGTTTGAATTCTATGGGATAGTGCTCTTTGAAATAGTGATGATTATAAAGTGATGTGTCCTGATCCACAAAGCTCTTGGTGCGGAGTATTTCAAGTTTACGAACGCTTAAAAAGGTAGATCCGATCTCATGCTGCAAAATACGGAAAACGGATCTTTCAACTTCAGAGAAACCTTCTCTGGCGACTTTTCGCATCTTTAAAAGACCCATGCACTTGCCGTTCTCATCGAGAACCGGATGATAATAAAGGCTGCCGTATACCGGTTTGCGGGAGTTAAAATAGTATGAGAACCCTTTGATGGCCGATACATCGGGAATGTAAACCGCGCGGTTGTTCAGATATACTTTTCCCGCAATGCCTTCTCCCGGCCGATAAAAAATTTCCTTCATTTCCCGCTTGGGAAGTCCGTAGGAATGAAACACTGTCAAAAATTCAGAATTCTTATGCTGTAAAATCAGCGCATATTCATCAACCTTAAATGATTTGTGCAAAATGTAGTCAAGTTCTTTAAAGAATTTTTTTGTATTCTGGGCAGATCTCAATTTTCTCGGAAAAAAACGCTCGTGTCATGGCCGCAAGAATTTAATAAGTCTTAAGATATAACAAAATACTCGAAAAATCAATACAGCGTTGTCCCAAAAAGATCATATGCTTTAAAATAATTGCATGAGAGTTAATTAACATCCCTATTCATTTTAACTCCCTAAATGTATCGTTTTTACGGATCATTTTAAAGAAGAATTTTAAAAGTTCATTTTTTATTTACATCTTTCTATCTTCCCCTGTTTCGTTAGCTTGTCACCAGTTATAAGCAAGGGCAGATAATGTGCCATTAATTTCAGGATTGCAAAAATGATTTTCAATGGCCAAATGTTGGCAAGAAAGGCCATTTTTGAGGATGGATAATATCCCGGGGCGGATAAAAATTCACATTGACTTTCAAAACAGTATTCCCTAAATTTTCAGCATCTTAAGAGTTGGGGCTATAGCTCAGTTGGGAGAGCGCTAGAATCGCACTCTAGAGGCCAGGGGTTCGACTCCCCTTAGCTCCACAAAATGGTGTTACGATATAGCCAGGTCCCACGCAATAGGACTGTGCCGAACCCCGCCAGGTCCGGAAGGAAGCAACGGTAGGCATTTGGACTATGTGCCGTGGGGTTACCTGGCTTTATTTTACATATTATTTTGTGAGGCAAATTGAATGGCTTACGTCGTTTTAGCTCGTAAATGGAGGCCGATGGTATTCGAGGATGTGGTGGGGCAGGAGCATATTACCCGCACCCTGATGAATGCCCTGAAAAACCAGCGAATTGCTCATGCCTATATATTCGCCGGTCCCAGAGGGGTCGGGAAAACCACCACTGCCAGGTTATTGGCGAAAGCCGTGAATTGCGAGAAACAACCCGCGGTGAATCCCTGCAACGAATGCGCAAGCTGCAAAAGTATCACCGAAGGTCATAGCATGGACGTGATCGAGATCGACGGCGCCAGCAACCGCGGTATCGATGAAATAAGGAATCTTCGGGAGAATATCCGTTTTGCGCCGGCTTCCTCCCGCTATAAAATCTACATCATCGATGAAGTTCACATGCTCACCAAAGAAGCGTTCAATGCGCTGCTGAAGACGCTGGAAGAGCCGCCTTCGCATGCTATTTTTATTTTTGCCACTACCGAGATCCACCGTGTACCGCTCACGATTTTATCCCGCTGCCAGCGGTTTGATTTTAAACGAATTCCCATCGGCGACATAAAGAATCAGCTCCATGAAATCGTCAAATCAGAAAATATCGATATTGATGATGAAGCTCTGCTCCTCATATCACGCAAGGCAGACGGCAGCATGCGGGATGCCGAAAGCATTCTGGACCAGATGATTTCATTCAGCGACGGAAAGCTGGCTATTGAACAGGTTCGCGAATCTCTGGGGCTTATCGATCAGGAAGTCTATTTTGAATTCACCGATTTACTGAAAACAAAAGATACAGCGAAGATTTTGCTTTATGCAAACAAGGTTATTGCAACCGGTCACGATCTGATTGATTTCCTGCACGGTCTACAGGAACATTTCCGGAATTTCCTGATTGTCAGTTCGATAGGGGACAGCAACCTTCTGGACGTTGCAGATTTTTACCGCGAACGCTATGAGAAAGATGCAGATCTTTATTCGGAAAGAGATCTCATTCATTTTCTCAGCTTGCTGAGTGATGCTGAACAGGACATCAAATTCAGCAATTTTCCCCAATTTTCGCTGGAAATGTTATTGCTTAAATTAGCCTTTAAGCCGTCAAGCGAAGCAGTAGAAGAAATTCTGGCATTTATTGAGAAATTAAAACAAAATCCACCACTTCTTTCAACCGGAAGCAGACCAAATAGCAGCGGCGGTTCCTCATCCGGTGGGGCAGACTATGCCTCCGAAAAAGCCTCAAAATATTCGGGTAAATCCTCGGTAGATAATGCAAATAAACAGAGTAGCACGCAGGAAGAACGTCTGACCAGCTCACACATGCAGCCGGAATCAGTTTCCAAGGAGTTTGGTCCTCTGGCAAAAACTTTGTCCCGATTTGAGAGTTTGAAGAATGAGAGAAAAACCGAAGAGATTGAGGAAAAGAAAGCAGAGAACGATATTGATATTTCCGATATCAAACAGAAATGGCCTGCGATCGTGGAAAAAGTTCGTGCTCGAAAAATAGCGCTGGGATCATTCCTGCAGGAAGGTATTCCGGTCAAGGTCCAGGGCAGTAAAGTGATAATTGCCTATGATAATTCCGCCTCCTTTCACAAGGAGCACGTTGAAAAAAACCATGCGGTAATTGAAGAAATTATCAGAAATGAATTCCAGCTATCCCTGAGACTGAACTTTACAACCATAGATTTCAAGGAGCAGGGGATAGAACAGCAGCCGCGAACTCCGGAGGAGATTCTGGAGGATATAAAAAACAAGGAACCGGTCATTAAAAAAATCATTGAAGCTTTTGACTTAAATGATTTAAGCACGATGAAAATGCATTCATAGATTTAAAATATTGAATATATGAGATTATTTTTAACGAGGAGAACTACTTAATGAAAGGTGGAATGAATCAAATTCTGAAACAGGCCCAAAAAATGCAGGAAGAAATGGCGCGAGTTCAGGAAGAACTGGCCAATATAACCGTGGAAGGAAGTGCCGGCGGCGGAATGGTAAAGGTTACGGCAAATTGCCAGAATCAGATACTGGAAGTCAAGATAGAGCAAGAGGTCATCGATCCGGAAGATAAAGATATGTTGGAGGATCTGGTTGTCGGGGCAGTGAATCAAGCTTTGGAAAACGCCCAGAAACGCGCCCAGGAAGAAATGAGCAAGGTAACGGGCGGCATCATGGGCAATATGCCTGGCGGGTTTAAATTTCCTGGTTTATAATATATGGCGCTGCAATCTTTCCCTCCTGTTTTGCAGGATTTAATTGAAGAATTCGGGCGGCTTCCCGGAATCGGGCGCAAAACAGCTACTCGTCTCGCCCTGCATGTTTTGGAAATATCAAAAACCGAAGCGGAAACCCTGGCAAGAGCAATAATTGATGTCAAGGAAAAAATCCGCTTCTGTTCAATTTGCTTCAACCTCAGCGAAGATGAACAATGCCACATCTGCAGGGATCCCAACCGCAATCAAAAACAGATTTGTGTTGTGGAAGATGCGGCCGGCATCATGATGATTGAAAAAACCAACGAATATAGAGGGGTTTATCACGTCCTTGGGGGAGTGATTTCTCCGCTCGATGGAATTGGGCCGGAGGATCTGCATATCAAGGAATTGTTAAACCGGTTAAATGAGGCGGAGGAGGTTATTCTGGCGCTTAACCCCAGCACCGAAGGCGAAGCCACCAGTATATATCTTTCGCGCCTCATCAAGCCTTTAAATGTCAAAATTACGCGCCTGGCGAGAGGCATTCCGCTGGGCAGCACACTGGAATTTGTCGATGAATTAACCCTGGGAAAAGCATTAAAAACCAGAAGTGAAATCTGATCCTTATAGAAAATATCATAAAATATAAGTCTGATCCACATGCAAGAATTACCATTTTGCCAAAATAAATGGTAATAAATTAGCGACTTGACACTCATATTGGTCATTATTATTTTGCAATGGCAGGAAAGGATTATACAAAATGGAATTTAGCGGACGTTTATTAAATAGATTGAAAAACGCCTATACGGTAGGTGTTCTGACGGGTGCAGGAATTTCGGCATCGAGCGGGGTCCCGGTCTTTCGCGGAGAAGACGGATTATGGAACAAGTTCCGTCCCGAGGAACTGGCAAATTTTGATGCGTTTCTTCGAAATCCTGAGCTGGTTTGGGAATGGTACAACTGGCGCCGCCAATTGATGCATGATGTAAAACCCAATCTATCCCATAAAGCGTTGGTTGTTATGGAAAGCCTCTTTTCTGACTTTGGCATCATCACTCAAAATGTGGATAACCTGCACCGGGTGGCAGGAAGTAAAAACGTTATTGAACTTCACGGCAATATTTTGCGAAACAAGTGCTCGCAATGCGGAAAGATATTTAAGGGTGAAATTGATGTAAAGGATGGGGTGCCCGCCTGCCCGGATTGCGGCGGAAATCTGCGCCCGGATGTGGTGTGGTTTGGAGAACTGTTGCCCGAGCGGGCATTACAAGAGGCGCAGGACCTGGCAATGCGTAGTGAGGTGTTCTTCTCTATTGGTACTTCTTCCCTGGTTGAACCGGCTGCCTCACTGCCCTATATGGCCAAAGGTAACGGTGCTTATGTTGTGGAAATAAATCCGGAAAAAACGCCCCTTACTCACAGCGTGGATGAGCATATTGAAACATCATCAGATAAGATATTGCCCAAACTGGTATTAGCCATCTGGGGATGTGCCTATTACAACACACTCTTTAATGCCAAGAAAACATACCAGAGCGGTATCGAAATAATACAAAAAGAACCGGATAAGGATACACATCCGCAGGCCAATCGCTATTTTGAGCAGACCATCGAAAAATCCTGGAAATTAATTGAGATATACAGCGACAAGAGCAAATATGCCGATGATGCTCTTCTTTATATTGTCAAAAGTGAATATAATCTGCAGAAATTTGCACAAGCACGTCTTCATGCTGAGCAGTTTTTGTCCAAATATCCCAAAAGCGATTTGACGCCGGAAGCAAATTTGTGGCTTGGCAAGATTTTACTGGAAGAAGCGAAAGTCGATGAGGGCAAGGATTATCTTTTCAAAAGCGTGAATACGGCTAAAAAAAGCCAGATACGGGCTGAAGCTTACTACGAGCTGGGATATCTTTCTTTCGAGAATGAAAATTATCCCGAAGCTGCTGAATTTTTTGAAAAAGCACTCAAAGAAAAATCTGACAAGGAATATTCCGCTTTTATTCAATTTTATTTAGGGGAATCATATTTTGCCCAGGGTGAGTATAAGGAGGCAATCAATCGCTACAGGAAAGTGGAGAAATTTTCACCAACCATTGATATCGAGTATAAAACCAAATTCAATTTGGCACGAAGCTACAACAAGATTAACAAATATGACAATGCCCTGGAAATCTTGCGCAAAATGCTGACAGCGGTGCGTTTCAAAAGCTTTGTCCCATTCATAAAGACCGAAATCGCCGATATCTATTATCAGCAGAATAAAATGGACGATGCGCTGGATCTCTTTAAAGAAGTTGTCCGAGAGAAAGCCTCCAGCGAGGGAACCGCACAAGCCAGCCTGAATCTGGCAAAGATCTATGAAAACCGCCTGCAGAATTTGGATTCGGCGGTTTATTACTATGGTATGGTAAAAAAGCTTTATCCCAAATCGGACAGCATCCAGACGGCCGAACAGAAGAACATATACCTTTCTGGTTTGAAAAAGATAAAAGACTCCATAAAAAATGATGGCCGACTGGTATTCCGGCTTGAAAATGATCGTTATTTCAGAGACTCTCTTTACAATGCGCAGCTCGAAGATTCCATTCAACTGGAATTGAAAAAAATGAGAGGCACTCCCGATTCAAGCCAACAGAAAACACTGGACAGTCTAAAAAGAGTGTTGAGCGGGATCAATCCCGAACTTCAGGATACGACCCAGGAGAGCAGTACCGCCAAAGATTCCACACTGGAACAGGATAAAGAAAAGGATGATATCGAAACAGGTCTGTCCGATCGCAGAAATTTATTTAATGAACCGGAAGTTAAAAGAATTAATGATCAAAAGAAGCCGGATGAGAAGAATGAAAAAGAAACCGAAAAACCAAAGGAGCTCGAGAAAAGAAAGTTACCTCAGATAAAAGAAGATCTGAAAAATAATCGCTACCATCTGGCAGAGTATTACCTGCTGCAAATGCAGGATTATGATTCGTCTTTGTATTACTATCACAAATTCCTCGATGAATATCAGGATAGTGTTTTAACGCCCAAAGCCCTCTATTCCATGTATTTTATTTATTCAAAGCCTGAATATCTGGATTCCTCCAAGGTTGACTCCCTTGAGAACATTCTGATGTCCCAGTATCCCGGCTCTTCCTTCTCAACGGAAATTCTCACTCGGGAAGGAAAATTAAATTTGTCCGACAGCACCAGCAAAGACTCCCTTGAGGAATTGGGTCATAAGATGTTCCTGCAGGCAGAAGAACTCTATTACGAAAATAAAGTTGACAGCGCTTTGTCCCTTTACGAAAAAGTAGCTTCTCTGGATACAAATCTGATCTGGTCCGCAAAAGCGCAGCTAAACCGTGCCTGGATTTATGAGCATGATCTTAAGAATAGAGAAAAGGCAGTTATGGAATATCGCTATCTTAAAGACAAATTTCCCCAGCCCCAATTTTCCCGTTTGGCTTCCATCAAAACCGCACCGCCACCTAAAGAAACAGAATCCACCTCGGCTGGGGTGAGCTCTGCAGATACTTCTGCCGCTCAGCTTGCCCTGAATCAGGAATCGGTACAAGGGGCCGATTCTTCACAGGTCACGGGCGGCATTTCCTCTCCCGAAGACGATAGCGGCTCGTTACCGGCTATTACCAAAACCAGGCGTTACCGCGATTGGCGCCGAAATCGTAACAAATAGCATTTATTCTGTATTTGGAATTTCAACAAATGGATTTGAGAACATATATCAGCGAGCAGATCAGATGAAAAATTCATTTACTTTTGTAATTCTGATACTTACCATATTATTCATCGGATGTTCCCACTCCAATAACGTCAGAAGGCGGCTTGCTGCTGAAAATATAACCCGCGAGGATCTAAAAAGAGATTTTAGCCAGGCCCGCGCTCTGGATGTCATATATGGATCCGCTTCCTATTATGGACGCGATTTTCATGGAAAGAAGACAGCCAACGGTGAGACCTTTGACATGTACGCATTAACCGCTGCCCACAAAACGCTGCCATTCGGAACAATCTGCAAAGTGACCAATCTGGACAATCATAAAACCGTAATCGTTCGGATAAATGATCGGGGACCTTTTGTGGATAATCGGATTCTGGATCTTTCCAGAGGAGCAGCCGATGCCCTGGGGCTGATAAACAAGGGGGTATGTCGGGTCAAAATTGATATCCTGCGTTATCCTTCATCGGATTGATCTCTCGTTTTTTGACATACCACGGAACAAATATTTTCAAAATTGATTTAGCAAGTGGAAGTTTTTAACTTTGGCTTTAATTAAACCGAGAGGAGATACATATGGCTAAACCTATTGAGGTAACGGATGCTACCTTTGAGCAGGAAGTTTTACAATCGGATAAACCGGTCATTGTGGATTTTTGGGCAGTCTGGTGCGGTCCCTGCAAAATGATAGCTCCAATTATGGAAGAATTTGCGAATGAATATGACAGCAAGATAAAAATTGCCAAGCTGGATGTGGATAACAATCCAAATGTGGCCATTAAGTTTGGCATCCGCAGTATTCCGACAGTGCTGTTCTTCAAGGATGGCAAGGTCGCTGAGCAGGTGATCGGCGCATATCCCAAAACCCATTTTTTAGATAAATTACAGAAAATTTTATAGACTAAAATATCTTTTGGATTTATTAAGGGGAAGATTTGATCTTCCCCTTTTAATTTGTGCCAATGATGATAAATTTTCACCTAATTTAGACAAACAAAAAATATGCTGAATATTACCGAGTCAAAATTCCTGAAAAGTATTATTGATTTAAAACAAAAACCGTCGCCTGGACTGCCTGAGTTCGCTTTTGCCGGCCGCTCAAATGTCGGGAAATCTTCCCTCATCAATTGCCTGGTGAATCGCAAAAATTTTGCAAAGGTCAGCAAGCAGCCGGGAAAGACGAGAACAATAAACTACTACCTGATCAACAGTTTGTTTTACTTTGTTGATCTTCCGGGATACGGGTATGCAAAAGTCCCGGAATCCGAGAAGGCTAAATGGGCTGTCTTTATCGAAAATTATCTCCTGAAAAGCGAGCATCTGAATTTGCTGTTTGTTCTGGTGGATTCGGTGGTAGGGCTTCAAAAAAATGATATGCAACTTCTGGAATGGATTAAATTTAACAGAATACCTTTTCAGCTGGTGGCTACCAAAGCGGACCGGATCAATAAAAATCAGAGGACACTAAGGGAGCGGGAGATCAAAAAACATTTGAAACTTAATGATGAATCGCCTATTTATTTT
>JARRQT010000045.1:0-15683 GCA_037381445.1 Calditrichia bacterium | reverse complement strand
GGAAGGGAAGCGCTTCTGGACAGAATCGAAATTAGCATATAAAATACCATTTCTGTCCGATAAACAATATCTTTGGAGGAATTTGCGGAATTTAAATTTTAGATTTATCTTGATTTAATATGAATTAATTCACAACTTATTTTCATAAATATCCTGAAACAAAAGATAAAGGGCGACCCTATGAAAATTTTAATCAGTGACAAAACTTCCCCAAGATGTGCCGAAATTATGCGTGAGGCAGGACACACGGTTGATGAAAAATTCGGAATTTCTGCAGAGGATTTAAAAAAGGCTATCGGCGAATATGAAGGTTTGGTCGTGCGCAGTGCTACCAAGGTTACCAAAGATATTATTGATGCCGCAAAAAACCTTAAGGTAATAGGGCGCGCCGGTTCTGGTGTGGACAATATTGATGTGAAATCGGCTGCAGAGAAAAATATCGTTGTTATGAACACGCCCGGAGCCAATACCAATGCAGTAGTTGAACTCACGCTTGCCTATTTATTTGCCTTAAGTCGGCATATTTATATGGGAACGCAAACGCTTAAAGAGGGTAAATGGGAAAAGAAAAAACTTTCCGGTTTTGAAGTTCATGGTAAGACGCTGGGCGTCATTGGTTACGGAAAAATAGGCAGGCAGGTGGCCATCAAATCCCGCTGCCTGGGTATGGAAGTAATCTGCTATGATCCCTATGTGGGCCGCGAAATCATTGACCAGTTTGGCGTCCGGCTGGTGGCGAATCTGGATGAAGTGTTAAGTTCTTCGGACTATATTTCCATTCACGTCCCCAAAACCCCTGAAACGACGAATTTGATTTCGAAAACCGAATTCGCAAAAATGAAAAAAGGCGTCTATATTATCGATTGTGCCCGCGGCGGCATCATCAACGAGAGCGATCTGTTTGATGCTTTGGAAGAAGGCATCGTGGCGGGTGCCGGTTTGGATGTATTTGAAACAGAACCGCCTCAGGATCTAAAGTTGGTGCAGCATCCGGGCGTTATCTGCACTCCCCATATCGGTGCGGCCACAAAGGAAGCTCAGGATAATGTGGGAATCCAGATTGCCGAGCAGTTTGCGGAAATGTTTGCCGGAAAAGGAATAAGGAATGCAGTAAAACCCAAATAGAATTACCCATACAAATTTAATATCGAAAGCCCCGCGATCAGCGGGGTTTTTTGTTGCTTAAAAAACAAAATTAATTCAATTTTTATATGAACTTGCATTCTATAGATCGGTAAAATAAATTTGAAAGCTTAAAAATAATAATTTGAGGAGCATAAATAATGTTATTAGATGACAAAAATTATAAGTTGAAAGTCGGCCTGGCGGAGATGCTAAAAGGCGGGGTAATCATGGATGTGACCAATGCCGAGCAAGCCAAAATTGCCGAAGACGCCGGTGCGGTGGCTGTCATGGCACTGGAAAGAATTCCGGCCGATATTCGTGCTCAGGGCGGTGTAGCGCGTATGAGCAATCCAAAATTGATCAAAGATATTCAAAATTCAGTTTCTATTCCCGTGATGGCAAAATGCAGAATTGGCCATTTCGCGGAGGCGCAGATATTGGAATCCCTTGGTATTGATTTTATAGATGAAAGCGAAGTTTTAACACCCGCAGACGAAGAATATCATATTAATAAATTTGGATTTAAGCCACCATTTGTATGCGGGTGCCGGGATATTGGCGAAGCACTGCGCCGGGTCGCCGAAGGAGCAGCCATGCTGCGGACCAAAGGTGAAGCGGGAACCGGCAACATCGTCGAAGCTGTGCGGCATATGCGGGCGGTGCAGTCGGCATTGAAACAAATTACCGTGCTGGGTGATGAAGAGCTTGTGGGATACGCGAAAAAAATTGGCGCGCCGGTAGAACTGGTAAAATATGTAAAAGATAACGGGAAATTGCCTGTCCCCAATTTTGCTGCCGGCGGTATCGCGACGCCTGCTGATGCTTCTTTAATGATGCAGCTGGGTGCGGAATCTGTTTTTGTTGGAAGCGGTATTTTTAAATCCGAGGATCCGGCGGGAAGAGCCAAGGCAATTGTGAGCGCAACGACCCATTATATGGATTTCGATCTGGTGGCCAGCGTTTCGGAGGGATTAAAAGAACCCATGCGCGGACTGGATATCAAGGAAATTCCTGAAGAACAATTATTGCAAACGCGTGGATGGTAAAAAGCATGAAAATTGGTGTGCTTGCGGTTCAGGGAGATTTTGAACTGCATCAGAAAATGCTGGATAAACTTGGAATCGAAAATATAGCAGTAAGAACTCCTGAACAGCTTAAGGAATGTGATGGATTAATTATTCCCGGAGGTGAATCAACCACTTTCATAAAGCTGCTGAAAGAGAATCATCTGGACACTGCGATCGAGAAGTTTGGCAAAACCAGGCAAATTATGGGAACTTGCGCTGGCCTGATTACTTTATCCCGCCATGTTAAGAACTACAAAATGGAAACCCTGAACCTCATAGATGTGGAAGTTGCAAGAAATGCTTACGGCCGCCAGATCGATTCATTTGTGGATGAAATTGAATTAAATCTGAACGGAAAAGTAAAGCGTTTTGAGGGAGTATTTATTCGCGCCCCGAAAATTGAGAAAATAGGGGAGGGGGTTCGGGCCCTGGCATTTCACAATGATGAAATAGTAATGGCAGAAAATGGAAATATTATCATTGCCACATTCCATCCTGAATTGACAGATGATACCTATATACACGAATATTTTATCAAAAAAATAGACACAAAATCCTGAGTTTTATGATACACATATATGCGGATATCCGCATATATGTGTATCAAGTTTATTTTGGGCTGGTTTAGTTTTTACAATGTTCCGTCCCCACTTCAATTATTGCATAAGCTTTTCTTAATGAATTGTTTTCCGAAATTTTTTGGGAAGATTTAAAGATTCGGCTATTTACGCCGATTAATTTAGTTAGAGTTAAAAACCTTATCGAAAATGAATGGGAGACAGGGAAGTGGCATCACAGAATATTCTCATTATCGAGCCTGATTTATCCTTTGCTCAAAAACTCAGTTCTGAATTGCAGAAATTAGGTTTTTCAACAATTTTCAGGACCGATATTTTGGATCCGGATGAATTGCTGAATACAACGGCTCTCATTCACTCCATTATTCTTAACCTCGAATTAAAAAATACGGAAGGCATCACTTTATATTCATTTTTAAAGAACCAGAAGAATTTCAAGGAAACAACCTTTTCCTTTCTGGCGGATGATCATGATGTCTTTCAGCTAATGAAAAATATGCCTCTGGAGAGGGCAGTTGTCATCAATAAGGAAGAAGATTTCAATGAAATAATTAGCCAGATTCTTAACAGCATACCTGCCATGTTCGGCACTTCTACTGAACATCAATTTATGACAGAAGCCTGCGGAGAATTGGGGGATATCAGCTTAAATGAAATTCTTTCTTTTTGCGATAAAACGTGTTTTACAGGAAATTTACTTTTAACCCATGACCAGGATTTTTCTGTCATCCATTTTGAAAATGGCACTTTTAAAGAGCTCAATTACAAAGATTATGAAATGACGGAGGCTTTTACGCTCTTCCAATCATGGAATCGCGGGAGTTTTCGTCTGGAACGGAAACGTTATACAGTAGAGGAAATCAGAAAATTGGCAAAAGCAGCGGATAATGAGACTGGTCCGCTCGAAGATTTGCCGATTTCATATAAAGATCTTTTTATTGATGTCTTCAATTTTCTAACGAATCATTTGTCCGAACAGCTATCCGATTATCAATTGCGAAGGGTATATTCTGAGTCACTGGAGATATTCAAATCCAGGCATCCATTTTTAAAAGATTTTTTATTTCTCCCGGAGAATGAGGATAAAATTGATATTAAATTTGAGATCAGTGCAGGGAATATTGAGGTGCTGATCGATTTATTCAAACAAATATTTTTCAATGCAAAGAGATATGAGTCTGAGCTGGCACTTAACGATATATTTCTTTCTCTGCATGAATTGGAACCATATTTGAATCGCATTAAATTTTACGATTATTTTTTACCAGCCGTGACAACCAATTTAGAAAAAGAATCATCCAGCCATCCATATTTGATTGACTAATCCTTCAATGGATAACAAAAAGAGCGATAGTCAAGCCTAATTCTCATCCAATTAATCAACAAATTAATAAGAGTAGGGAATTAGGAATTAATACAGGTTTACATAATATATATTATATTAATATTTGTAGGAAATAAAATAACAAGGAGCCGTTCTCCAGCCCCTTGTTCACTATCATTAATTAAAATCAGTTCTTTTAGGATTGAAGCACTTTTTCGATGCGTTCATACGCCCAATCAATGTCTTCGCGCCTGATGACCAGCGGCGGCGCAAAACGAATTACATGCTCATGAGTTTCTTTGGCCAGCAGCCCCTCAGATTTGAGCGCTTCGCAGAAGCGTCTGGCGCCGCCGGCTTTAGGATATAATTCGATACCAATGAGAAGACCTTTTCCCCGTACTTCATTGATATGGGGGCTCTTTATCGAGCGGAGCTTTTCCATAAAATAATTGCCCAGTTCTTTTGCCTTCTCCGGCAGATTCTCCTCCAGAATGACATCTAGTGAAGCGGTGCCGATCGCTGCAGCCAACGGATTGCCGCCAAAGGTACTGCCGTGATCTCCCGGATTAAAAACCGACATGACTTCTTCTGTGCTTATAAATGCGGATATGGGATAGAAGCCGCCGCTCAGTGCTTTGCCTACAATGATGCCGTCAGGATGCACATCTTCATGCTGAAAAGCAAACATTTTGCCAGTCCGGCCCAGGCCCGTCTGAATTTCATCAACGATAAACAGGACATTGTTTTCCCTGCATATGCGTTCCGCTTCCTGCAGAAATCCCCTGGGCGGGATCAGAATGCCGCCTTCACCCTGGATAGGCTCGACCAGAAAAGCAGCCGTGTTTGGGGTAATGGCATTTTTCAATGCTTCGGAATCACCAAAAGGAATGACTTTGAAACCAGGCGTCATGGGACCATATCCGTCCCGATATTGTTCTTCGGTGGAAAAGCTGACAATTGAAATAGTTCTGCCATGAAAATTATTGGCACAGGCAATGATCTCAGCCTTGTCTTCTTCCACATGCTTAATTTTATAGGCCCATTTGCGGACCGCTTTTAGGGCGGTTTCCACTGCTTCCGCCCCGGAATTCATTGGCAAAACTTTGGGCAAGTCGGAAATTTCATGAACCTTTTTATAAAAATCACCTAACTGATCATTCCGGAAAGCCCGGGAGGTCAAGGTAACTTTTTTTGCCTGCTCAATCATCGCACTGTAAATTTTGGGATGGCAATGTCCCTGATTCAAAGCGGAATAGGCGCTCAGGAAATCCAGGTATTTTTTCCCTTCCACATCCCAAACCCAAATGCCCTCTCCCCTTTCGATCACTACATCAAGCGGATGGTAATTGTTCGCACCGTACATGTCTTCCAACCGAATATAATCGTTTGTATTCATAACTTAGCTCTCCTTAAGATTATTCTGACTCACCTAAGCGGCTGGAAATTAATTATTAAACCCATGAAAGGCAAACTGGAAATAATTTCATATTTTTATGGGAATATGTAATACCGTCCCTGAATAAACAATAATGAAGAAGTATATAATAATGATATTATCCGTTTAAAGTAGAAATAATTGAATTATTCTTCCTCAAAACATCAAATCTTAAAAATTCGTCACCCTTTTGTGAGTTACTTCTTGAATCAATAAAGTATTTTTGTTATTATTAGCTTCTGTTTTCAGAAGGCTGTTAACCATTTAGGAGAAAACGTATGGAATACTTGGGAAGCGTACGAGTTGTACCTCAACTGCCTGCCAAAATCAGCAGACTAAAAGATTTAGCTGATAATTTTTACTTTTCCTGGCACCCGGAAGTCAGAGATTTGTTCATTGATATTGATAAAACTTTATGGAAAGAGATAAACCATAATCCGGTTAAATTTCTTCATGAAGTGCAGCAAAAGAAATTAGAAAGAGCTGCCTCAAATCCCGAATTTATTGAACGTTATGAAGCCGCTTTGCGCGGCTTTGACAAATACATGAATGAAAAGAATACCTGGTTTTCAAAGAATTACCCTGATTCACTAAGTAAAACGATTGCTTACTTTACTGCTGAGTTCGGATTTCATGAGTCCATGCCTATTTATGCGGGCGGTTTGGGTGTTCTGGCAGGAGATCATTTGAAATCTGCCAGCGATCTGGGGTTTCCCATCGTCGGAATCAGTCTATTCTATTATCAGACCTATTTTACGCAGGAAATTGACGTACACGGAAATCAAATCGCCAATTACCGCTCCCTTAATCCGCTTGAATTACCATTATCTGCAGCCTTGAATTCCAAGGGAGAACCTGTGATCATTGAGGTGCCGCTGGCGCATCGCACGGTGTCGGTTAAAATCTGGGAAGCGAAAGTCGGGCGTGTTTCTGCCTATCTGCTGGATACGAACATTCCTCAGAATCAGCCGGCCGATCGCGAGATAACCTCACGGTTGTATGGCGGCGATCAGGAAATGCGGATCTCGCAGGAAATTGTATTGGGAATGGGCGGCGTCCTCGCCCTGGAAGCGCTGGGAATCAAACCGTCTGCCTGGCATATGAACGAGGGTCATTCGGTGTTCCTTGCCCTTCAACGTATTAAGATGTTGGTGGAACGGGAAAAGTTATCCTTTGATGAAGCACTGGAGGCTGTCAGCGCCAATACCATTTTTACCACCCATACGCCCGTTCCTGCAGGTAATGATGCTTTCCCGCTGCATATCAAAGACAAATATTTTCAAAAATATTGGGAATCGGTAGGGATCCGTCGTCACCAGTTCATGGAACTGGGCTCTCAGATCCAGCCGGAGGGATATGAAATTTTTAATCTGACCATCCTCTCCCTGAATCTGTCCCGGTTTCGCAATGGTGTCAGTGAATTACACGGCGATGTTTCCAGGCATCTCTGGAAGACGGTATGGCCGGAATTGCCGGCTCCCGAGGTGCCCATTCAGCATATAACAAATGGTGTCCATGCCGCCAGCTGGGTAGCCCGAAAAACGAAAGCCATGTTCCAACAATACCTTGATAAAGATTGGGAAGATACGCAGGATGATCCTGTATTCTGGGATAAAATAGACCAATTGCCCGATGAAGTCCTGTGGGAGACAAAACTTGCCCAGAAGCGCAAAATGCTGAACCACATTCGTGAACGGTTAAGCAAACAGTTTGAGAGAAATAAAATCGCCTCCCTGCAAATGCTGAGGGTCAATCAGCTTATGAAACCAAATGTGTTAACTATCGGTTTTGCCAGACGGTTTGCCACCTATAAGCGGGCCACCCTCATCTTTCGCGATCTTGATCGCCTGCGCCGTTTGGTCAATGACCCTCACCGGCCGGTGCAGTTGATCTTCTCCGGAAAAGCCCACCCCAAAGATGGCGGCGGGCAAAATCTTATCAAGGAAATTCATAACCTGTCCATGCTGCCGGAATTTCGTGGCAAGGTTGTTTTTGTGGAAAATTACGATATGGGATTGGCCCGGGATCTGGTTTCCGGTGTGGATGTGTGGCTGAATAATCCCCGTCGGACTCAGGAAGCCTCCGGCACCAGCGGTCAGAAAGTCGGGATGAACGGCGGAATCAATTTCAGTATTCTTGATGGCTGGTGGTGTGAAGGTTATAGAGGAAATAACGGTTGGGCATTCGGTGAAAAAGAAGATTTCGATTCTTTTGAGGACTGGGATGAATGGGACGGTGCGGAGCTGTACGACATCCTCGAAAACGATATCATCCCCCTCTATTATGACCAAAATGAGAAAAACATTCCGGTTAAGTGGATCCAGGTCATGAAGAATTCTTTAAAATCAACAATATGCAAATTTAATACACAAAGGATGGTTAAAGAGTACCTTCAAGACATCTATCTGGATGCCATAAAACTCGGAGAGGATTATCGCAAGGATAATTTCGCCATTGCCAAAGACGTGGCCAGGTGGAGAGAAAAAATTGAACACTCATGGTTTGATACTGCCGTTTCTCCATTCAATACTAAGAAGACAGCAAACGATTCCATCAATATCAATTTTGGGGAATCCTGGCAGGTTGAAGCAGTGGCAAGTCTGGGAAAATTGCAGCCAGAGGATGTCAGGGTGCAGATCTATATGTCCAGTAATAATAATTTTGGTAATTCCGAGCCTTCATTCGAAATTTATGATATGGAATTTGTTGAAAAGAAGGAAAATGGTAAATTTGTCTATAAGGCTGCTATTGCCCCTTCCGACAGTGGCAATTTCTTTTACTCCCTGCGCATACTTCCCCATCACCCTCACCTGGTCAATCCTGTGGAATTGGGACTCGTGAAATGGTACCAGCATTAGGAATCACGAAATTTTAGAATATATGGCTTGGATATGACAAACACCGGGGAATACAATTCTCCGGTGTTTTAGTTTGAATAGAGGCTGTCTAAAACCGCAGAATTTTGTTCATACTCCGATTCAGAAATAAAGCCAAAACGCCATAATCTTCTCAAAATGACGTTTGAGCGCCAGAAAACCGAATGATTGACGCGATTTGGGTGCATTCGCACCGGATTCGGGAGTACTGCTGCCAGACGAATCATCTCATTCAGACTTAAATTTTCAGGCGTTTTGCCGAAATAATAAGCCGAGGCAGCCTTTATACCGTAGATATCTTTGCCCCATTGAATGACATTCAGATATAATTCCAGGATCCTCGTTTTTGTCAGATCCTTTTCCAATTTTTTGGCGATGATCCACTCCCTGAGTTTGCGCCTGATGCTCTTTGTCGGTGAAAGATAAAGATTTTTGGCGAGCTGCTGGGTAATGGTGCTTCCGCCCCGCAGAAATTTTCCCCGGGATAAATTCTTCTTAAAGGATTCCTCCACTTCATGCCAATCGATACCCTCATGAATCCAAAAGGAAGCGTCTTCGGAAACGATGACGCTTTTGCGCATTAAATCCGGAATATTTTTAATTGACAGCCAGTTATACCTGATTTGTCGGGGAGAAATCTTTTTCCCTTCACTCCGTAATTCATATTTCATCATTGCCGTTAAGGCGGGACTCTTTTTCTGCCAGACCTTCACGTCAGGTGCAGTCAAAAATAACCATGCTGTGAATATTCCGGCAAGAAGGAAATAACTCAGGGAATATAAAACAATAAATCCCAGAAATGATTTTTTCCGGAGAGCAGCCATTCGCTCAGTTATTCCTGGGATAATTCAAGTAAAATCCCGTGCAGACTCTTGGGATGGGCAAATGCAATGGATTTGCCTTCGGCTCCCTTGCGGGGTTCCTCATCAATCAACCGGATATTATTGGATTTCATTTTAGATAGAGCGTTCCTGATATCATCAACCCCCACGGCGATATGATGCAACCCCTCCCCTTTCTTCTCAATATATTTTGCAATGGGAGAATCCTCGCTGAGCGGTTCCAGAAACTCAATATTCGATTCCCCGACTTTAAATCCCGCCACTTTGACTCTTTGGTCTTCAACCACCTCTTCAAAGGCAGGTTTTGCTCCAAACACCAATAGAAACAACTGTTTAATGTCGTCCAACGATTTCACAGCAACGCCAACGTGATCAATTTTCTCAAGCATGGTTTTCTCCGAAATTTAACTTAACCGGTAATTGGGCGATTCCTTGGTAATATCCACATCGTGGGGATGGCTTTCCTTGAGGCCCGCTCCGGTGATTTTGACAAATTTTGCCTTGTTCTTCATCTCATCAATACTTTTACAGCCCGTATATCCCATCGCCGAGCGCAATCCTCCGGTCATTTGAAACACCGTATCACTGACTGGCCCGCGATACGGCACCCGTCCTTCGATCCCCTCCGGAACCAGCTTCTCCTTTTCGCTGACATTTTCCTGAAAATAACGGTCTTTGCTGCCTTGGGCCATCGCCCCCATGGAGCCCATTCCGCGCACCTGCTTGTAGCGGCGTCCGTCCCAGAGAATCGTTTCGCCAGGACTCTCCTCGGTGCCTGCGAATAACCCGCCGATCATGACTGAATCCGCTCCCGCAGCGATGGCCTTGGGAATATCTCCCGTGAATTTTATGCCGCCATCCGCAATTATCGGGATGTCCGTTCCTTTCAGCTCTCTGGTCACTTCCATGATCGCGGAAATTTGCGGAACTCCCACACCTGTCACCACGCGAGTGGTGCAGATCGATCCCGGCCCGATACCGACTTTCACGGCATCCACGCCAGCATCAGCCAGCGCCCGCGCAGCTTCTGCCGTAGCGATATTGCCGGCAATGAGACTTTTATCGAGAAAAGCGCGTCTGATTTCTTTTACCGTGTCCAGAACTTTTTGGGAATGCCCATGCGCGGTATCAACCACAATCACATCCACATTCTTTGAAATCAGAATCTCCGCACGCTCCAGTCCTTTTGTTCCAACCCCCACCGCGGCTCCGACGCGAAGACGTCCATGTTCATCCTTGCAGGCATTGGGATATTTGGCCTTTTTCTGAATATCCTTCACCGTAATCAGGCCTTTCAGATTGCCATTTTTATCAACCACCAAAAGTTTTTCAATCCGATGTTTCTGCAGAATACTGCGTGCTTCATCCAATGTGGTACCTTCGGATGCCGTGATTAGATTCCGGCTGGTCATCAGGTCCGAAATCGGTCGATCCAGATTCTCTTCAAATCTCAGGTCACGGTTGGTGATGATTCCTACCAGCTTCGGACCGTTAACCAGAGGAATACCGGAAATCCTGAAATGCTGCATGACGCGCAGGGCCTCACGAATTGGCTGCTCCGGTGTTAAAGTGATAGGATCCATTATCATTCCGCTCTCGGACCTTTTTACCCGGTCAACTTCCGCGGCCTGCTGCTCCGGAGTCAGATTTTTATGGATAATGCCGATCCCGCCTTCACGTGCCAGCGCAATAGCCATTTCTGATTCGGTTACGGTATCCATGGCCGCCGAAACGATGGGCACATTCAGAACGATCTGGCGCGTTAAACGGGCGCTGACATCCACATCGCTGGGGATGACCCTGGAATGAGAGGGAACCAGCAATACGTCGTCGAATGTAAGCGCTTCATATAATATTTTATCCATGGTTCTATCCTCGATTTTTGTTGGTGCAAATTTTAATTGAATCAATGGCAAAGGCAAGCATAAAGTAAAATTCCAGGTTTGAAATATTTTGTCTCCTCATCTCACCAAATACCGAATGTTCATAAAAACCTAAAAAATAACTGAGTTAACGATATGAACTGCCGAGAGTTCTGGAAAATATAAAAAATTTCATTATAAAAAATTCATTGGTGAGATTTTCCGGTTGCGCCGGATCAGATTCCGGTAGCATTTCCGGCAAGTTATCTTTATAATACTTTCGGAAAGGCACAAAACCATTAAAACAGGGTGAACTCATGATCAGGCACATCATCTTCGATTTGGGAAATGTATTAGTGCGCATACATCCGCAGAAAACCATGCAGGAATTTGCAGAACGCTGCAATATTTCAATGTCTGATATCCGGAAGTTTTATTTATCCGATCTGCATCTGGGGTTTATGGAAGGCAAATATTCGCCCGATGATTTTTTCAGGCAGATGATGACCATGTTCCCCTGCGATATTACCCGGAATGAATATATTAAAATCTGGGAGAAAGTAATCGGCGCGCCCAAGGAAGGAATCAGGGGCATTGTGGGAGCCCTAAAAGACCGCTATGTCCTTTCGGTTTGCTCCAATACCGATCCGTGGCACTGGCAATTCGTCTTACGGGAATATGATTTTATCCGCGACTTCCAACACTATTTTTTGTCATATGAATTGAAAATGAATAAACCAGATCCCCGCGTATTTGGAAGAATACTGAAACATTTGAACGCCAGTGGCAGCGAATGCGTATTTTTTGATGATACCGAGGAGAACATTCAAGCTGCCGACCGGTTTGGGATCCGCAGTTTTCTGGTATCGGAGCCGGCGGAGATAAATGAAGCTCTGCAAAACCTGAAGCTAATTTGATCTTACCTGACGATAACCATTTTGTGATATTTTGAATGAACAGTCTTCCCGGTCGCAGCATTCCGGTAACTGAGCCTGTAAAAATATATGCCGGAAGGCAGCGGTCCATTGTACCCGTATCCATTCCAATCAAATTGAAATGTGCCATTCCGTCTTTTATCCGCAACCTTCTGCCCAAGCGTGTTATAAACTTCAAGTTGAATTTCTGCGGTACCGGGAGCCTGATATAATATTGTTGTACCCCGAATTGAAGGAGAAAATGGATTGGGGAAATTACCTTCGACAATAAATTCTCCCGTGTTGTCCGGAGGCGGAATGCTGTCGGAAAGGACCAGGCCGGAGAAGGCGGCGCGAATCATCCATACGCCATCCAGATTTTCATTATTTATCTGGTAATCGGAAAGGGGCCGCCAGAGACTATTGGATTGCACATAACTGATATTGCTTGTTTTGGTCATATCATATCCCACAGCTTTGGTGGGATCATTCACCGTAATACCGGCAAAAATGATATCCCCTTTTTTCAGCCCGCTTACCGGCTGCGGAAGGGCCACTTCGGCCCATCCGCCCCCGCTGATAAGAAAAGTGTCCACCGGGGCGATGAGATCATTTCCCGGAAGGTTCGCCCCCGAGCGGCCATATACATGGACCTGAACCTGATTATTCGGCGAACCATTCCAGAAACTGACGCTTTCCAGCGAAAGATTGCTTTCCGGCACCGTGAATCTGTTGGCAATACTTACCGGCGCGTTCTGAAAGCTGATACTGATATCTGTCTGATTATCGTCGTAACTGATCTCAAAATACTTCAGTGAATATTTTGCCTGGGCATCAAAAGCATAACTCAGAGAATTGCCGGTAGAATAGACGGACAGCACATAGACAGAATCTTCCCTGAAGGAAGGAACTGAGAAATCAGAAAGTGAAGGTGCTTCAAAACGGTAATCTTCATTGGAAGAAACCAGCCAGAATGCCTGGGGCGCAGGATTATAAAAGGAAAGGCGCAACGAATCCTGTCCCCGAAACCGGATATACTGCACGGCATAATCCTGAACGGTACCCGTTTTTTTGTACTGCGGATACTCTGTGATCAATGTTGAAATGCCGGCCCTCAGCCCCTGCGCCTCGTCCCAATGATACCCGAACCGGGGATCGGGGGAAATTGAATTTATTCGGTTCGTCAGTATCCAGTTCTGAAAAACGGTATTGAGCGAGCCCGGACTTCCGGTCAGCTGCATGGCTTTGTTAAATCCGGCGATGCTGTTCTCCGGGAGCTGTGTAAGCGTTTTGATAAATGACAGTCCGAGCTGTTCGGCGCAATACAGGGTCCATAAATTCATCCGTGAATAGTCCCGCACTTCCTGTGACCACCGTATCAGACTCTTGTTGGTATCGTCAAGATATAATCCGGGTTCATCCAGCCCGTATCCGCAGTAGGTGCCGGCCAATTCCGACAATCCTTCATTCACCCAGTCCGCTTCATCCGTATCGTAACTATAATGAATGAGGTGCTGGAATTCATGGGCAGTCGTGGAAAGCACCCGCTGGGTGCTGTAATAGCCGTTTGAATAGATTCCCGGCTTCGCATCCAGATAGAGAAGGTCCATCTGGTTGCTCACCCCGCTGTTTTCCTGATCGCTGGGTGAGAAATAGCCTGCAATAAAAGGACTATTGGCGGCGGTGGAATCATAATTATCCTGGATATCCAAAATGAGAAAATTAACATAGCTATCACCGCCATAATGTGGCGGCTGCCCGAAGAGAGTGGTGTCAATTTCAATAATGCCTTTTTCCGGATCGATGGAGTTGCGGCCGCTTCGGATTTCCAGGTTAGCCAGCAGTGTATCGAGTATATCAGGTTTTTGAGATATAATGGAATCCCAGACGCCGTTTTCCACCCAGATTCGCGCCAGATTTCCGGTACGCTGCAAAGTCGCCGTTACCGTATAATATTTCTTGGTCTTAAAGTTATATGCCCAGAAGTTCTTTTCAGCGGTGATCCCAAAGCTTTTATTGAAGCTTTTCACTTCTTCTATCTGCTGCAGAAGTTTCTGATAAGCAGCAGGATCAACCCTCAGAAGGCTATCCATATAGGACCGGGTAGTAAACTGGCCCATGGGCGGTGTGCCGCAGGTTTTTTGCGGCCCGTTCGATTGCTGCATCACTTCCGCGGACAGTGCCCCGGCAAAGATCAATATCGCTATTAACATTTTCTTCATGTGGAATGTCCGAATTTTCTGATTTGAAATAATTAATCCGCTTTCAGCATGAACAACTGCAATTTATTACAGAATAAGGGCAATCGACAGACCGCCCTTCATTTTTATCCGGTAATTTTTGATTACGAAAAATCTTAAAATTTAACAAGGAGCCCGATACGATGACTGTTCCCCAATTCCTGATCGTAATTGGTATAGGCGTAGTCAATGCGGACGTGCGGGATATTCACACCCACCCCCATATTCAGCCGCCGGATTTCATCAATACCTGTCCGGATGAAAATGGTGTTGTGGTATCCGTACTCGATGCCGGCAGCAAAATCGAAACTGACAATTCCCCAATAGGCCCGGGCGCTTTTCTGCCAGCCTTCCCCGCGGAAAATCAGATCCACTGCCGGTTGAAAGCTGCTGTTTATTCCGTGAATATTTAAAAGATAGGTGCTGCCCAGATAAAAGGACGGTTTAACCATCTCCTTTTCACCCGTGTCCCAGGCGATAAGCGTGGTGGTCGCGTTTCTGGCGTTGGCAGCCACTGTCAGATTCCGGAAAAATTTGCGCTGAATACCAAGGTCAAAACCAATACCATTTGCGCTGTGATCAGCCAGATTTCTGCGGATCAGCTTGATGTTTCCGCCCAGAATCCAGCCATGCGCCCATCTGTGCGCCATGGAGAAGGCAAAAACATAGTCCGCGGCATTGAACTCTTTTATCTTGTTCCAGTCCAGCCGCCAATTATCCGGATTTCCGTTAATCAGCACCTGGGCCGCCCGGCTGTCTTTGATGTTGTCGATTCCCAGCCGGACCAGGCTGACCGCGATTACGGAGTTTTCCGTTTGATATCGTCCGAAAGACAGGTAATCATAATTCACGGATGCCAGCATTTGCTGGGTATGCATGAAGGAAATCTGGGAGCTTTTGATGCCGTATAGTCCCGCGGCGTTGTAATAGGCGGCGGCAATATCGCCGGAAATGGCAGTGAAAGCACCGCCCATTCCCTGTGCCCGCGGAGAAACGCCAATATCCATGAATTCCCCGGCATATTTGCGGAAAACAAAACCGTCGGCATGACTGTTTTGGATGGAAGCCCAAAATAAAACGGCGAAAAGCAAAAAATATTTATTTGATAAGCGCAATTTTAAAAACATGATTTTAAATATCCTTAAGACTTTCAGTTTTCAACCTAAAACCAGGGTGAAGGTTTCTCTGCAGTTATTTTTCTTTTCTTCAATAACCCAATATTAAGGCCACGGCAGCCGCGCTTCCAAAAGAAATTAAAAAATTTTCCATCGCTTCCGGCGAAACCAGTTCAAATACACATAAAATTATACTCAAGAGAAGAACGTAAATCAACGGAATATTCCAGTACCCCCAGAGCACCAAAGAACTTACCGCAAAAAAACCAAGGCTGCCGGCAACCGATTTTCCGTTAACAATTTTT